>JANNJB010000627.1:0-3347 GCA_031405615.1 Vicinamibacteria bacterium
TTCCGTTTCGCACCAACGCTGCCCTCGAGCGGAGATCGAGGCCCTTCTGGACCGCGCGGGCCTTCGGCTCATCCGATCGACTTACGCGAACTCCCTCCTCTTCCCGGTTCTCCTTTCGAGGCGCTTTCTCGATCGGCTCCTGGATCGGCACGGTTCGGACGTCGCGCTTCTTCCGCCGCTTCTCGAGACGATCTTCGGCGGCCTGCTCGGCATCGAAGCGCGGCTTCTGGGCTGGTTCAACCTGCCGATCGGGGCCAGCGTGTTCGCGGTCGCCCGAAAACCGGACGCATAGAATCGAGCACGGAACCCATCAGATGACGCCTGAAGAACTCGAACTCGAACGCCTCAAGAGCGCTGCGGCGCTCGACCGCGCGGTCGAGGGAGCGCGCGGTGACGCGGCGGTCCGGGCCCCGGAGAGCGTCCTCGGACCTGCACTCGCGGTGGCGGCAGAAGAAGACGTACGGAGAACCTCTGACGTTCCGGCCTGGAGTCCACCCGCTCCGCCGGACCTTCGACCGGTGAACGAGTCGTGGCAACCAGGCGTCGCGAAGCCTGCTGGCGCCATCGCATCCTTGCTGGATGGGTCGCGAGAGAAGGACCGCGAGGCGCAGATCCGGTTCAACTCCGACCAGGTTCAGCTCGACAACGCCCTCGTCACCTGGACCGCCGAACACTTCGCGGCCACCCACAAGCACTACGACGCGGTCATCGGCCAGATGCAGAAGAGGATGGATGAAATCGACCTTCGCCACCGCGGACTCGAGCGCGAACTCGTCCGCCACGTCCACGAAATGGCCCGGCGGATCGACGTGGTCCTCGGCGAAGGCGAGAAGGGCCGTGTCTCCCATGAAGCCGCCCTCCGCTCGCTCCGCGAAAGACTGCGAGCGCTGGAAGAGAAACTGCGTTGAACGCCGAGACGAGCGGAGCCCTCCTTCCGGACCGGGCTTGGGAGACCGGTCCGGCGCAAAGTCGCTGGCGCTCGTTTGTCACTCGGGCGCAGCGACGGGGGTGCGGGGGGCTGAGCATGGGATCCAAGTGCTTTTGCGGCCCCCCGCCTAAATGAAGACCATCTTGATCTGCGCCGCTCAGGCGCCCTTCATCAACGGAGGAGCGGAGATGCTGGTGCTCTCCCTACAGCGCGAACTCACGAAACGCGGCTTTCTGGCGGACGTCGCCCAGGTGCCCTTCAAGTGGTACCCGCCCGAGGAGATTGTCCGGCAGGCCCTGGCGTGGCGCCTGATCGACGTCACCGAGAGCAACGGGGCCAAGATCGACCTCGTGATCACCACGAAGTTCCCGACCTTCCTCGCCGAGCATTCGCGCAAGGTCGCCTGGATCTTCCACCAGCATCGCGAGGTCTACGACCTCTTCGGCAGCGAATACTGCTCCTTCACCGAATCAAAGGAGCACCGCGAGATCAAAGCCACGATCCATTCGCTCGATACCAAAGCCCTCTCCGAATGCCGGGACCGCTTCACCATCTCGCGAACGGTTTCCGACCGGCTCTTGAAGTTCAATGGTCTCGACTCGACGCCCCTCTATCCTCCTCCGCCACTCGTAGGCCGGTATCGCTTTGAGTCGCACGGCGACTTCTTTCTCTTCGCGGGGCGACTCGATCGCCTGAAGCGGGTCGACCTCCTGATCGAAGCCCTGGCGCACACGCCTGAAGACGTCCGGCTCAAGATCGCGGGACGCGGGCCGCTCGAGAGCTCGCTGCGAGAGCTGGCCGTGGCACGCGGCGTCGCTTCGCGCGTGGATTTCCTGGGTTTCGTCTCCGATGAGGACCTGCTGACGCTGCTCGCCACCGCCCGCGCCGCCGTCTACACGCCGGTGAACGAGGACTATGGCTATGTGACGCTCGAAGCCTTTCTCTCCGGTAAGACGCTCGTCACCACGAACGACACCGGCGGTGTCCTCGAATTCGTGACACCGGAAAGCGGTTTCATCGGCGAACCCACGGCTGCAGGTCTTGGCGCGGAAATGACGCGAGCCTGGAATACTCCCGTCTCCCGCCTCAAAGAAATGGCGGAAGTCGGCCGCAGGAAGGTGGCGCCCATCCAGTGGGGCGCGGTCATCGATACGCTCACCGAGACGATCCGATAGTGCCTGCGCTGCTCCCTCTCGAGGTCTGGTCGCCTCTGCCGCCCCTGGCCTCGGGCGTCGCCGACTACGTGGAGGAGCAACTCGCGGTGCTCAGCCGCGAGTTCTCGCTGACTCTGGTGGTCGAGAACACGAAACTGATTTCGGGCGCCATCCAGGATCGCTTCCGCGTCATCGCGCTGGAGCAGAGCGACCCGAACACGCTGCGCGTCTACCACGTGGGCAACTCGCCGCTGCACGGCTTCACTTATCGGGAAGCGGTCAGGGTTCCCGGGATCGTGGTTCTTCACGAGTGGAACCTCCACGAGTTGCTCCTCGGTTTCGCGGTGAACGCGAACGACTTCGATGCCTACCGCCGGATGATGCGACGGGAACACGGCGAGCGCGGCTCCGTCGCCGCGGAGACGATCGCACAGGCTCTTGGCGGTCGGCATTGGACGGGCGTCTTCCCTTTGAACCTGGAGATTCTGGAGAGAGCGCTCGCGGTGATCGGCCTCGCCGGCTCCACCACCTCCCGCGCCGCCGCGCGAGTTCCCGGCACGCCTTCACTCCACCTTCCCCACCACGCGTTGCTCCGCTCTCATACAAGGGATCGTGCCGACGCCCGCAGACGACTGGGCCTTTCCGAAGATATGCGGGTGGTTCTGGCTCCCGGCCTCGGCACGTCGTCCAAGTCCCTCGAGATCGTTGAGGCCGCGGTCGATGAGGTTCGTCGTGGCATCGGGCAGGTCGTCCTCCTGACGGTGGGTGGCGGCCCGACGGAAGGCGCCTCGGGGGCGACAAACCTCGGCCGGGTGGATCTCGAGACACTTGGCGACGCTCTGATCGCCGCGGACGTGGTGGTGGCCCTGCGCTTTCCAAGCCGGGGGGAAGCATCGGGCGTGGTGATGCGCGCGCTCGCCGCGGGCCGGGCCGTCATCGTCTCGACGGGCTCCACTGCCGATGAGGACCTGCCCATGGGCGTCGTTTCACGGGTGAGTCCCGGGCCCGGTGAAAGCGCCGAGGTCGCCGCGATCCTGCGCCTTCTGCTCACGGACGATGCGGCACGACTTCGCCTGGAGAGACTGGCCAGGGCCGCGGCGGCGGCGAGAGAAGTCGAGCCCATCACCGAAAAGCTCGTGGAATTCATCCGCCGGATCGCCCTCGAACGAAGCGGCCTGGAGGCGGACCTTCGGATGCGCGCGACCAGATCCGCCAGCCTGCGTGAACCCATTCGCAACGACATCGAGGCCGCGGCCCAAAGCCTC
>JANNJB010000628.1:0-3905 GCA_031405615.1 Vicinamibacteria bacterium
GCGGACATGGCGGTATCGGTGAACGCTTCGATTTCGCACCCGCCGAGCGTCGACAGGAACCGGCCGCACTGAGACAGGGCCACCGGATGCGAGAACACCCGGCGAATGCGGGAGAGGGGCACCTCCTCAAGCGCCATAAGGCAGTGATCGACCTCCTGGATCTCTTCGCCCACGATGGCGACGTTCATCCGCGCGAGAAGATCGTAGTTGGGCGTCACCGAGCCGGAAGTGGAGTTCTCGAGCGGGAGCACGGCGCGATCGATCTCGTCCGCCTCGAGCGCTTCGAGCATCACTTCGAAACCGTCGTAACCGCGGTAAGCGATGTCGCGCGCTTGTGAGCCGAAATGCGCCCGCCCGGCCATGTGAGAGTAGGCGCCTTCGCTTCCCTGATATCCGACGCGGAGCGTCGCCGCGCCCGCCCCGGCCCGGCCGGGCGCGAGCAGACTCTCCTGAGTTCGAAGCGAGTGGCCGAGGATCTCGCGGAAGAGCCGGGTCACATGGAACGGATCGAGACCACTTTCGCGGCCGAGTTCGCCCACGCGGGTGAGGACATCCTCCTCACGGGCGATATCGCGCAGGGCCGCGCTGCCCGAGGCCTTCACCTGCGCCACCTCGACCACGAGGCGCTGGCGCGCGGCCAGAGCGTCGATGAGGGCGGCATCGGCGGCGCTCAGTCGTTCGCGGATTGAATCGAGTTCCATTGTTGTTTCTCCTCGGAAAATCAAAAGGCCCGCTCCTTGAGTTCTGGTCAAGGAAGCGGGCCTGATGAAGGCTCAGTGGTTGAGTGAAGTGGCTAGACGACGCCTCCACCCGCTCCATGGGAGCAGGTAAAGACGAAACGGCCGCGCGACTTCGCTACGTTCATTGGCGGCGGATTCTGCGCGAGTGAAGCCACCCGTGTCAACCGCCGCGACCCGGCCGCCACCCTGCCCCCTGCCCCCCTACCCTCTCCGAAGATACTCACGTCACCCCCGCGCAGGCGGGGGCCTAGCGCGAAAGACCGTTTCCAGCCGCGAAACGCCGTTACCGCGCCGGCGCCAGATGTTCGAAGGAGAGCCCCGTCGCGGTTCGGCGTTTGAAACCCTTCCAGTACGTGTGCGTCGGTTGTGGTTTGCCGTCGCGATCGACCGCGAACACTGCGTCCTTGCCGTTCGGCACGACGTCGAGATACGCCTGCATCTCCGCTTCTCCCTTGAGGCGAAGACCGAAGAACGCAGTGGCGAAGTGGTCGAGGATGTTGTTCATGCGGACGGTGTCCCACACCGGGTCGGCGTAGTGAGAGAAGCCTGGAGGCTGGCCATTGCGGCCGGTGTAAGTCTCGTCGGGCGCCGGTATCGGCGCGCCCGCGTTGTGATTGGCGCCCATGAAGGTGAGGAGATAGCGGTCGGCGTTCACCGCCGCTTCGTAGATCGCGCGCGTTCCCTTTTCATATCCCGACACGTCGTCCGCGCTGCCTGCGAGGAAGAGCACGGGAGTCCTGATCCCCTTGAGACCCTCCGCGTCCCATGCGCCGATCTGCATCCCCCAGGGAGCGATGGCGATCGCGGCCCTGATGCGAGGATCGAGGGAGAGGAGGTAGTTCGGGTGCGACGCGGTGCGCTCGGCCAGCAGGCGGTTTGGGGGTGAGGCCGGAAGGCTCTCCACACCCTTGCGGAAACCGCCGCCGATCACATTCACGACTCCGTACCCGCCCATCGAGTAGCCGACGATCCCGGTTCGAGAGGCGTCCACCAGGCCGCTCAGGAAGGCGGTCTTGTCCCGCCCGAGTCGTTCCATCTCGTTGAGAACGAAAAGCTGGTCGAGGGGCCGGTTGTAGAGAGTGCTCGCGAACGCCTTCTGATCGTCGTACGTGCTGTCCTTGTGCGAGATCGAGGCGACCACGTAACCCTTGCTGGCCAGGTTTTCGGTGAGGTGCGCGAGCAGGTAGCGGTCGCCGGGATAACCGTGAGAGACGATGATCAGCGGATAGCCTCCCTCCTCAGGGCGGGGCATTGCGTCACGCATTGCCTGGCCTCGGAGCGTTACGACCACGGATGGGTCGCGGGTGATGACGCCCTTGTACAAGCCTCCCGCCTTCTGGCCGGGGCCAAGTTGCGCGGGGTACCAGATCTCGAGAGTGAGCGTCCGGTCATATCGCACAACCTCCCCGCCTTCCTTCGTGCTCAGGATGTCGGGACGATTCGTGTCGGTCACCTGGAGGGTTCGCACGCCGACCGGGAATTGGCCATAGGCCGCGAGATCGGGGGCCAGCGGCGTGACCACATCGACCCGGTTCTGGGCCGATATCGGCACAGACGCCGCAAGCAGCAGGGTCAACAACAGCAGGCGACGGAACATTCGAAAACTCCTCCTGAGGAACGCCGAAGCGTACTCGGTTTGCCCGGGCCCGAGGGTGGGTGCTACGATCCCGCCCCTTAGTCCATGACCCCCTCGAACTTTGTAGCTATCGCTCGCCCCCTCACGGCCGGCGTGTCTTTTGCGTTCGAGTTCTTCCTTCTTCTTAGCCTGCTCCTTCTTGGAGCCAGGGGGTCGATGATCTAGGCGCAAGGCAGTCGAGATCATGAAAGACCCCCAAGGCAGCCTTGGGGGTTTTTGTTTTTGAGGTGAAACATGAACCCAGCGGAAAACTCATTCGTGACCATCTTTGACACCACGCTGCGCGACGGCGAGCAGTCGCCGGGGTGCAGCATGAATCCGGCCGAGAAGGTGCGCCTCGCCCGAACCCTCGAGCGTCTCGGTGTGGACGTGATCGAAGCGGGTTTCCCGATCGCCTCACTGGCCGAGGCTGACGCGGTCGAAAGGATCAGCGGCGAAATCACGGGGGCCCGGGTGGCGGCGCTCGCGCGGTGCAAGCCGAAGGACATCGAGGCGGCGGGGAAGGCGCTCAAGAACGCGGCGCGGCCGGTGCTTCACACCTTCCTCGCGACGTCCGCCCTTCACCTCCGCGACAAGCTGAAGATCACGCCGGACGAGGCGCTTCGCCAGGCGCGTGAGGGCGTCGCCCTCGCGAGGTCTCTCGCCTCGGAGGTCGAGTTCTCCGCGGAGGATGCGTCGAGGACCGAATACGACTACCTGCTGGAGGTGCTCCGCGCGGTGCACGAGGCGGGGGCCCGCGTGCTCAATGTTCCAGACACCGTCGGCTACTCGCTCCCCCATGAATACGCGGAAATGGTGCGGAGGCTGACCCGCGACATTCCCACCGCGGTGATCTCGGTCCATTGTCACAACGATCTGGGTCTCGCCGTCGCGAATTCCATCGCCGCGATCGGAGCGGGTGCTCGGCAGGTGGAGTGCACGATCAACGGCATCGGCGAGCGAGCGGGAAACACCTCCCTCGAAGAGATCGTGATGGCGCTCAAGGTCCGGCGCGAGACCCTCGGCGTCGACACGCGGATCAAGACGGAGCTTCTGGCTCCCACCAGCGCGGAGCTTTCAACAATCACCGGCGTCTGGCCCCAGCCCAACAAGGCGATCGTGGGCCGCAACGCCTTCGCGCACGAGGCCGGGATCCATCAGCACGGGATCCTCGCCAATCCCTTGACCTACGAGATCATGACGCCCGCGAGCGTCGGCGTTGGCGAGACCCTCCTGGTCCTCGGCAAACACTCGGGGCGGCACGCGGTCGAGAAGCGCCTTCGCGCCCTGGGCGTGAAACTGAACATCGAGCAGCTCGAGGACGTAACCACGCGCGTGAAGGAGCTGGCGGACCGGAAGAAGTTCGTGTACGACGACGATCTGCTCTCGCTTCTTGACCATCACGCCGAACGGCGGCCCACCCTCATCCGGTACCAGACCCTCTCCGGCAATGACGTGATCCCCACCGCGACCGTGGAGGTCGAAGCGCACGGCCAACGCCGCACCGCTTCCGCGGTGGGGAACGGTCCGCTCGACGCGGCGCTCAAGGC
>JANNJB010000629.1:0-1807 GCA_031405615.1 Vicinamibacteria bacterium
CCTCAGGTGTGAACAACGTCATGAGAAACCACACCTAGCGCGGCGGTCCGTTCTCACCCGCGACGTTAGGTTCGAAGCTAGAGAACCACGCAACCGCAGGATTCGCGACACGCGTGTTCTAGGGCACGCGCAGCGTGCCCCTACCTACGTCATTTCATAGGAAAGAGCGTCTCCAGCAACCTGTCCAGCCGATTCCGCCGGGCGAACCAACCCGCGCCCTCGTGGGTTTCACCGCCCTTGAAAGAGTACCCTTTCGATCGCAGCGTCGCCGCGAAAACACGGCCATCGTCGACGAAATTCGAACCTTCGCGGGGACTCCTCGAATCGTATTTCCCCCATTCCAGGTAGATCCGAAGGGGCTGCTCCGCAGGAGTCTTGAGCAAGGCCGTATTCTGCGCCCGGTAGCCAGGCTCCCATTTGAGAGAAAGCAATCCGAGGCCGGTGAAAAGGTCGGGATGCCTGAGGGTCGCATAGAGGCTCGCGTAGGCCGCGTCGCCCATGCCCATGAGCGCCCTCCTCTCGGCTTTCCCCTCGATCCGGTAGCGACTTTCGATCAGGGGCACAAGCTCGTCGACAAGCATCAGTCGGGATTTCTCCTTGCCGTCTCCGGCCAGTTCCAGGTAGGACTTCACGCCATTGAAACGGCCTCCCGGACGTTCGCCCGGGTCCGGCATGAAGACCGCGATCAGGGGCTCAACCCTCTTGCCGATCAAATTGTCCAGCGCCTCAACCATCCTGCCTTCTTTGATCGCCGCGGTTCCGCCCTGGACATAAACCACGGGATAGCTCCGCGACGGGTCGTACCCGTTTGGGAGATAGACCTTGATTCCGAGGGGCTCGCCGAATTGCTTACTGGTGAGGGTCACATCTTCGACTCGACCACGCGACTCGGCCGCTTGATCCTTGAGAAAGTCGGGATCCTTCCAGTCGGGCATGGATAGGAGCGCCATTTCGCTCCCGCCGACCTTGTGAGGGTTCCGAGGGTCACCCAGGGACTCGTCGAAGTCGCGGATAAAGCCGTACGGGAGCCGGGCGTCCGGCTCAAGACGGGTTGAATAGTAGAAGAACTGGGTCCCTTCGATCCGATTCAGGGGACGATCGTAGCGCCTGCCGAAAAGGTCGCTGGACATCGAAATGTCTTTGCCGGGCCCGTGATAGACAAAGTGCACCATCTCCTTTCCTTCGATTATGGGAAGGGCGGGGTTTTTGGCGAGGAACGCGTCGATCAAAGGCTGCTTCTGCTCGGCCGTGCCGACTGTGGCGACAAATCGTCCGAATTCCGAGTCGGCGATGACACCGGTCGCCTCTTTCTCGATGCTGGCGACGCTCCGGGCCGGTTGGATGTCGACGCGGGCCCAACTCTCGATGCTGCGCACGTACAGGCTCTTGTTCACGAAGGTGGCGGTCGACCAGACGAGGTCATCGAGAACGGGAATGTTCGCGATCTCCTGGTAGCCGCTGCGAGAAGCCGGCGCGATCGAGACATGGCCCTCCTTGGTGGCAATCACCAGGTGTCCATCCACCAGGATCGGAAAGCCGTCGCCTGGTTCGCGCGAACGCCACACCAGTTCCCCGGTGCCAGCGTCGACACAAGCCAGGATGCGGCCGTTGTATCCGAAGATGAGACCGTCGTGGTGGATCGGAATCACGTACGTGTTCTTGATGTGCCTGGTCCTCCAGACCTCTTTCGGGGGCGCGTTGAGATCGGTCGGCGACAGTTCGAAGAGCGTCGAATCCGAGTCACGCCTTCATCATGCCGCGCATCACCGCGCGCGACAGCCGGAACACCGGCTTGAGGTTGGTGTCC
>JANNJB010000630.1:0-1841 GCA_031405615.1 Vicinamibacteria bacterium
CGACTGGCCTTCGCGGGTGGTTTCATCGACAACGGCGAATCGGTCGAAGATGGCCTGCGGCGTGAAGTGCGCGAAGAACGAACGCGGAGCCCGTCTGGCGATGAGCCGAAGGCCGAATATCGAGAATATTCGGGCTCCTGAGCGAAGAAGTCCAGACGGGATGCCGCGCTCGTCCCCCGAGGGGAGGCTTCGCGCTCGAATGCCGGCAGACTTTCACCACGGGCTGCTGGCCCGCCCGCCTTCACCGATAGGCGAACACCATCGCGTAGATGATCCAGAGCACGATCATCGTGCCGAGGGCGAGAGCGGTCCAGGCGAAGGCCCGGATGGTGCGGATCACCACCGGCTGGTAGGGCTCCACCAGGAATTCCTCGAGCCGGCCCGAAGCCACGAGTTCCTCGTATTCCGCGGGCTTGTCGCGCTTGAACTCGGCGAGCGACATTCTTCCCGTGAACACCACGATGTCCATGGGGAACTTCTCCGGCCGCAGGTGGGTGTTGAAGAAGTGGACGGTGAAGATGAACCCCGTGGCGAGCAGCGCCTCGTCCGAGTGGATGATGGTGGCCACGTTGATGAGCCAACCGGGCAGGAACTTCGTGAACAGCACCGGGAACCACAACATGAGCCCGGTGGAGCCGATGATGAAGATGCCCCAGAAGACCGCGAAGTAGTCGAACTTCTCCCAGTAGGTCCACCGGCCGTAGCGGGGCCGCGGACCCGCGCCCACGAACCACTTGAGGGTGCCGATCAACTCGGTCAGGTCGCGGCGGTTGAACAGCATCGAAGCGGGCCCGAATATCAGCTTCAGGAGGGACCCGCCGTGGTCCCTCTTCCTCTTGCGGTTCAGGTCCCAGAGATGGGTTACGAAGAGGCAGAACATGACCACCGCGGCGGCCCGGTGGATGAAGCCGGCGCCCTCATAGCCCCCGAGTCTCCGGGCGAGGAACGCCGCCCAGGCCGTGTACGAGAACTTGAGGATCATCCCGGTGAGGGCCAGGCTGATGAAGCTCACGATCATCGTGATGTGCAACGACCGGTCGAGCCGGGTGAAGCGCTGGTACTGGAGCGCGTGTCTCTTGCTGCCTTCCATGGCCCTACTTCTCCCCCTCGTCCTTCTTCGGGCCCGGGTCCGTGGGCGGCGCTTCGCCGCCTGAAGCCGGCGCTACGGGCGCGGGTTCCGGCTCGCTCGCGAAGGTCTGGGCGGTGTCGGCCAGGGCCTCGTTGTTCGCGGTCTCCAGGGCCTCGGCCGCCAGTTCGTCCCTCACCTCCTCGGCCTTCAGTTCGCGACGCATCTCGAAGGCGCGCGGCAGCCAGAGCAGGGTGTGGACTCCACCGGCCACGAAGGTGCCGGCGAGCAGGGTGGTCATGCCCCAGAAGGTCCAGAAGAGCCACGGGTACTTTTCGGGGTCGTGGTGGGTGGCGTGGCTCAGGTAACCGGCGAAGCGGCGGGACGCGCCTTCGTGGCACTTCTGGCACGTGCCCACCACGTTCTCCCGCGAGAGGTGGGAGCGCGGATCCGCGACCTTCTGGATGTCGTGAGCGCCGTGGCAGTCGTAGCACTTCGCGGTCTTGGCGTAACCGAGCTGGCTGACTTTGCCGTGGTAGGTATCGAAGTAGGTGTCCGCGATCTCGCCGTGACAGCGTCCGCATTTCTGCATGATGTCCATGCGGAAGCCCGTGGCGTCCGCGCGCTGAATGGTGTGCGCGCTGTGGCAGTCGTTGCAGACCGGCAGTTCCTTGTCGGTCTTCCCGACCATGGTGTGGTGGATGCTCTTGTCGAACTCCTCCTGGATGCCGTGATGGCACTTGCCGCAGGTCGCGGGCACGTTGGCCCGGTTGAC
>JANNJB010000631.1:0-2987 GCA_031405615.1 Vicinamibacteria bacterium
CTGTTCCCGCGCGTGCAGGGCCCCCTGTGGGGCATGCCCCAAGATGCCTACTCCGGAATCACCGGACTGTCGGACACCATGATTCTCTCCCCAGTCACGGACCTTGGTCCGTGGACCGACTCGCGATGAGGTTGGGGCGCAGAACCGCTTCAGGCCTCGCGCAAGGCGCCGTGTTCGAAGTTCAGCCGCCTTCCGAACCGCGTGGCGGCCTCCGCGTTGTGGGTGACCACCACCAGGGCGCCCTTCGAGGCGGCGTGAAGTTGAAGCAACAGGTCCAGAACCGAGGCGGCGTTCGTGGCGTCGAGATTGCCGGTGGGCTCGTCACATAGAAGGATGCGGGGCTTGAGGAACATCGCGCGTGCGATGGCGACGCGCTGTTTCTCGCCGCCCGAAAGTGCGGAAGGCAGATGATCCGCGCGATCCTTGAGACCGAGCTGATCGAGAAGCTCACGGCCCCGACGGTCCGCGGCCGCGGCATCGTACACGTGGCCCACCGCGTTCGCGATCTGGACGTTCTCGAGTGCGGTCAGATACGGCAGCAGACCGTGGTCCTGAAGGACAAAACCGATTTCCCTGAGGCGCAGCCGCGACCGACCCTGCTCGTCGAGGCCGTAGACATCGGTGGCGCCCAAAAACACCCGGCCGGAGGTGGGGGGCTCGAGGCCGGCGAGAGTGTAGAGAAGCGTGCTCTTGCCGCTCCCCGAGGGACCAAGGACAGCGCACGATTCTTCGGCGGCGAGCGAGAACGAGAGGTCGCGCAGGACATCGACACGCGCGCCTCCATCCCCGTAGGTCTTGGAGACCGACTCGGCGCGAAGGATCGAATCAGCCACGCAGTTCCGCCAGAAGATCCCGGGTGCGGCTCGCCATGAGGGGTGCGGCAAAGTGCTCCCGCACGGTGAGCGCGCCGCGAATGCCCATGGCCTTCCGCGCCTCGTGATCGTCGGCCAGCCGCTCGAGGGCCGCGACCAATTCCGCCTCGTTGCCCGCGGTGTGGAGCAGACCGCCGTCAGTGGCTTCGATGATTTCCGGAAACGCGCCATGCCGCGGGAGAACCACGGGGACACCGCACGCCATCGCCTCCATCGCGAAGAGGCCCTTGGGTTCACGGTAGGGCGTGGGGGCGGCCAGCACGTCGAGGCTGCGCAGAAACTCGAACTTCCCCACCCGATCGGGAGAGCCATGGTAGTGGAACTCGCTTGCGCGCCCCGCAGCGCGGAGCTTCTCCTCGATGCCATGAAGGTAGGGACGGTGTTCGCCAGCGAGATACCCACCTGCCGCGAGCCGCGCGTTGAGGTCGGGCCTTCGTTCGCGGAGCTTGATGTAAGCGTCGGCGAGAACGTGCAGGCCCTTCTCGGGTGCTATTCGCGCGAAGAAGCCGAGGGTGAACCCGGGCGCGTGGGTGGACTTCACGCCCATCAGTTTTTCATCGATGTCGATGCCATGGTGAACAACCCGGATCTTGTCTCGCGGGATGTTGAGGTCGGCGCTCATCATGTCGGCGTAGTAGCGGCTGCCCGCGATGAAGAGTTCGACGTCTTTCGCACGAAGGGCGATGAGCCCTTTCGCTTCAGACCGCCAGGGTTCGACGAGGCCATCGAGGAAGAGATCCTCGCCCTGCAACTCGCACGCGACCTTGAGGCCGCGGGCCTTGAGCATGGGCGCAAGGCCGAGGAGCAGGGCGTAAGGAATCAGGGCGACATCGAACCGCGGTTGTTTGTCGAGCCAGGCTGAGAGGTGCTCGAACTCCTTCTTCTGGTGCCCGGCCTCGCCCTTGAGCATCGAAACCGTCAAGGGTCCAAGAGAGGCGGGGTCGGTGCTGGTGTTGAGCAGGCCCACTGCGTGGAGCGCAGCGTTTGAGTCCCAGAAGGCGTCGAAGATCTTCGGGGTGCGGCGCAGGAACGGAATCTTCTCCTCGAGAAAGACGCTGACCCCGCCAAAGAAGACATGTCCGGTGCTGGCGTTCTTCTCGTCCGTTCGCGTGGGCGTGTAGAGCGGGACCAGGGTGACGTCTGTGCCCAGGGCTGCGAGGTGAAGGGCCAGGGTGTTGGAGTGGAGGCAGCTTCCACAGTACATGGCCCCCGCACCGGCGCTGAACTGCAGAAGCCTCATGGCCCGGCGAATGTCCTCAGGACGCTTTCTGGAACTGGATGGCGCGGCGCGAGTAGAGGTGTTCGAAGAGGTTTCCCTCGTGCGGCTGATCCCAGCCGATGTGCGGCGTGGGGATGGCGCCCAGGTTCAGACGATGCGCGTGGGACCGGGTGAGAAAACGCTTCTTGAGTTCCTCGTCGTTGGTGATGAGCGCCACCGCGAGAGAAGGCCCGAGGATTTCGGGAAGCTGCTCGGGTTTCACCTCGACCACACTCGCGAACGGGAACAGGAACTCTCGATTGGCGAGGGGGTGACACGGAGAGTCGCATCGAACCACGGTGGGCAGGAGATAGGTCGAGCCTTCGAAGACCACGAGCCGCTTCCCGGGGCGGACCGACGCGGTGACATCCTCCGCTCCACCCTCGGCGAGACCGCTGTCCACCGCACCCGAGAAGTACTCGGCCGCGCGCGTGTTCGCGAAGGGCGCCAGCTGCGCCTGGGGATCGTCCTCGAGCCGCGGGACGATCTGCGCGAGCCGCTCCGCGATCGCTTTGGAGATCTCTTTCGCGTGCGACGTGACCCAGACCCCCGAGGCGTTCACGCAGGATCGGCCGGAGTTCTCGGCGATGGACGCCACGATGGTGTCGATGTGTTTCTCGAACTCGGCGCTCGCATCGGGACCAAGGACCACTTTGCTGTAGCCGGGTCCGTGGACCTCGATACGAGAATCGGTCAACCACTTGGAGGTGGATCCGGTGTCGCCGAAAACCATCCCGCGGCCGCAGCGGGTCAGGATCTCGGATGCACCCGCGTGAGACGAGGGAAGGTACGCGAAGGCCTGCTTCGGCACACCCGCCGCGATGAACGCCTGAACGATCCGCAGAGGAGTGAAAGGC
>JANNJB010000632.1:0-1725 GCA_031405615.1 Vicinamibacteria bacterium
TCTTTCCGCGATGGCGTGCGCAAACGCCGCGAACATGCCGATCGCGGAGACGGCCAGTGCCAGTGCGCTGAAGAGTGCGAGCAGGCGTGTGCCCATGGTCCACGGGCGCATCTGGCGATCCAGCAGTTCGGCGTACGGACGCACACGCAGGTAGGGCAGGTCAGAGTGGCCGGCCACGATCGTTCGACGGATGGCCGAGGGCGCACTCGCGTTGACCCCGCGTACTTTCAGCAGGAGGCCGCGGATTGTCGTCGGATCCTGAACGAAGTGCGGCTTCGGGACCTGAGAGAAAGGAACGAGGTATTGCATCAGGCGGTCTTCGCCGCCTTCGGGCAGGACCGAGCGCTGGCGCACATCGCGAAATACGCCGACGACCTCGCGGCATGCGACCTTGTCTGACGGCATTGGAGGACCCGCGGAGGGATCGAACGTTTCGGGATTGAAGTCCGGGCCGAAGCCCACGCGGAGACACTTGCCGACTGCGCTTTCGCCAGGCCAGACCGAACCGGCCATCGTCTTGTTCACGAGCACCACCGGCGCCGCACGGTCATCCGAGGCAGTGAAGGCGCGGCCCTCGATCACCTCGATGCCGAGGATCTTCAGGAACTCGGGTGTGGCCGCGGTGAGGAAGGGAAGCTGCCCGCCCACCGAGGGCGGCTCGGATCGCCCGGGGACGCTGATTGGGGGGACGTTGTGTCCTGCGAATGGAAGGGAATCGATGGGTGTGGCGCTCTCGATGCCGGGAAGGCCAGCCACCCGCGTCAGGGCTTCGTTGAAGAATGCATCCTGTCCAACGAGGTCGGCCGACGTCGGCTCGAAATCCACCACGACGACCCGGTCGAGGTCCATGCCGAAGTCCTGGGAGCGAAGGCGGTGGAGACTGGCGCCGAAGAGACCCGCGCCCGCCAGGAGGACCACGGCAAGCGTCGTCTGGATGAGAAGCAGGGGAGTCATGCTTCGCCTGCGCGGGCTGACGCCAGGCGTTCCCGCGCGAAGGTGCGCCGGTTCGGTGGAAGAGGGAATCTGAGCGAATGCGGCGGCGAAGGCCACTACGGCAGCCACAAGACCCGCGAGTGCGGCCGCGACGAGCGTGACGAAACTGTTTCCTCCCTCGGCGCGAAGGTTCGGGAAGAGCACAACCCGCAGCGCGTCGTCGAACCAGGCTGCGATCAAAAGCGAAGTAGCCGTGGCGCCGGCCGCGAGGAGGACCGCTTCGACCAGGACCTGCTGGCGCAGTTGTGACTGTGAAGCTCCGAGTGCGGTGCGGATCGCCTGCTCGTGTCGCGCGCGAATTCCCCGAACGGTGAGAAGGATCGCGCTGTTGGCGAGGCCGATCACGAGCACCAGGACCGCGAGGGCGGTGAGCCACAGCGCGACCTGTCTTTCGGTCGCCGCAACCTCGGAACCGGAGAGAGCCTTCGTGACGACGCTACGTTCGAGCAGGGAGCCCGCCTGCGCTTCGACCGCGGCCTCGGTCTGGCCCGGGGCGAGTCGGACGATCACACCCGCGATGTTGCGAAACGCATGGCGGTCCCAACCCGGCGTATCGCGCATGGCCGCCGCGAAGGGAACGAACACGTCCATCGCGGCCGTCGAGTGGCCGCTGAAGCCCCGTGGCATCACGCCCGCGACCGTGTACTCGATCCCCGCGATCCTCATCCGTCGGCCGATGATTTCCGAGTCCTCCTGCAGAACGGTCCGCCAGAAGGCGTGGGTCAGAATGGC
>JANNJB010000633.1:0-2961 GCA_031405615.1 Vicinamibacteria bacterium
ATTGGTCAGGCAGCTATCGGTGGGAAGGGCGAAAGCAGGCGCCGCCCTTTCGCAAAGCTCCGTGCCGCTCTCGCCTTCGTCTGGCTTTTCCAGTTCTCGACTCTTTGCATTTGCGCTTCAGGGGCCTCTTTGGCGGTAGACCCACACGAGTGCTGCCCGGAGCCTGCTTCGAAACCCCCAATGGAGCAGCCCGCGTTTTCGCTGACCAGTGGGTCGCCAGACTGCTGCCAGACGATGGACTCTCAAACCCCAGTTACGCTTGGTCCAACTGATCTGGCTGCGCCTCCACTGGTTGGGGTCACATCGACCGCCTCCCTTGGCACGCCGACGAACCAGACGCTGGTCTGCGGCAGCGCCTTAACCGCGGTCGGCCGTACCACTCCCCCCCGGTCTCCGATCCTCCGCATCTGATTGGAAGGCGCGCGGGCCAAGGGCTCGCGCCTGGTGCTCGACCCGCACGAGGTCCTCGTTCGCCGGTGGCTCACGAGGCGCAACGTCGCGGCGACCCCCTTTCCAGGTTGTGGAGGTATACATGTTTGTCGCTCGTAAGCTGTTTCTCTTCGGTCTTACCGTACAACTCGCTGTGGCCTCCTCCTCCGCCACCGCGCAGGCGTCTTGGCCCATACCGGTGGAGGACGCGGCTCTGGCGGCGCTCATCGAGGAGGCGCTGTCGAAAAACCCAGACGTTGCGGCCGCCCGCCAGGCGTCCATCGCCGCCAGGCAACGGCCGATCCAGGCGCAATCTCTCGCGAACCCCATGGTTTCGGTGATCTACACCAACGATGGATGGTCGCCGAGTCTGGGTTCCATGGAGGACAGCAACCTCGCGGTCATGGCGAGCCAGGAACTGCCATATCCCGGAAAGCGCACATTGCGCGGCGCCATCGCGTCCCGCGAGGCCGGACAAGTCGAGCAGCAGGCACAGCGCGTCGGGCGCAGCATCACGGCCGCGGTCAAGCGCGCCTACTACGGCCTGCTTCTCAGCCGCAACCTCCTCGATCTCATCCGCGATCAAGAGGAAAACTGGAAGCAGATCGAAGGCGTCGCCCGCGCACGGTACGCGGTAGGTCAGGGCGCCCAACAGGACGTCCTGCGCGTGCAGGTCGAAGTCACCCGCATCCAGCAGTTCCAGGCCGAGCAGGAGGCCGAGACTGACATCCGCCTGGCCGAGATCAATCGGCTCCTGGTCCGCGCTGCGAATGCACCTCTCGCGACCTCCGCCCGGTTGACGCTT
The DNA here is from genome assembly GCA_031405615.1 of Vicinamibacteria bacterium. Lineage (GTDB taxonomy): Bacteria > Acidobacteriota > Vicinamibacteria > Fen-336 > JAGNNV01 > JAGNNV01. The sequence continues at coordinate 1,235 of JANNJB010000633.1, forward strand.
CGTCCCGTACAGGGCGACCTCGACCGCCTCTTCGAATGGGCCACCGGGGTCAGCCCCGAGATCAAGGCTACGGGCCTCGGCGCCGAGAGAGCCTCCCTCGCCATCAGCCTCGCGAAGAAAGAATTCAAGCCAGACTTCAGCGTGCAAACCGCCTACATGAACCGCGGCAGTCTGGCCCCGATGTGGCAGGCTGGAGTCGGCATCTCGGTCCCGCTCTATCGGAAGAGGCTGTGGGCCGGCGTCGCTGAAGCAGAGGCGCAGCTCCGTTCCACCCAGAGCGCGATCGAGTCCATCCGGCTCCAGCTCCGCTTCCGCACCCAGGAGCGACTGACCCAGCTCAAGACCACGGAGAGGGTCGCGACACTTTACGGCGAGGGCATCGTCCCGCAGGACCGTATGTCGGTCGAGGCGGCGCTCGCCAACTACCAGACCGGCAAGGTGCCCTTTATCGCCGTCCTCGAAGCGCTCACCACGCTTTACAACGACCGCACGACACACCTGCGCCTGCTCGCTAACCATGAGCAGACGCTGGCAAGCCTCGAAGAAGCGAGTCTCGACCCAAGCTCCGGGATGGTCCCAGGGGCGGGGGGCGGGGGCAGCCCAAGCATGGGCGGCGCCGGCGCGTCCACGAGCGGCTCCGGCGGCATGGGAAATCGGTGAAGGAGAAGATCATGGCTGAAACTGAAGATCGATTGTCGTCGCCTGATGTCGAGACCGCGCCTGGGGGGCCGAGTTCGGCGCCGTCGCGGCCCTGGCTAAAGCTCGTAGGCGTTGCGCTGATTTCGATCGGCCTCGGCGCTTTCGGCATGGCCCTCTTTCTGGGGAAACAGGGACCCGCAGCGCACTTCAATGCCAAGGTAGACCTCTATCACTGCCCGATGCACCCTACCTACACGTCGGACAAGCCCGGCGACTGCCCGATCTGCGGCATGAAGCTCGTTCCCATGGAAAACCCGGGGGCGGGGGCGGCGACCGCGGAGCCAGGAGAGCGGAAAGTTGTCTTCTACCGGTCCCCCATGGATCCCAGCATCCGTTCGGACAAACCGGCCAAGGACAGCATGGGAATGGACTTCGTGCCCGTCTACGAAGACGAGCGCGACGCTGTGTCTTCGAGCGTCCCGGGTCGGGCCGTGGTGACGATCTCCTCCGAACGGCGACAGGTTCTGGGCGTGCGCAGCGAAGAGGTGAGGAAGATGCCACTGGCGCACCGAATTCGCACCGTGGGCAAGGTGGCGATGGACGAGCGCCTTCTGCGACAGGTCCGCACGAAGGTCGACGGTTACATCGAACACCTCTACGTGGACTTCACGGGTCAATTCGTGAAGCGTGGAGAAAGGCTCCTCTCCATCTTCAGCCCCGATCTGGTGGCTACGCAGCAGGAGTACCTGCTCGCCCTGCGCGGACGGGACCGCCTTTCCGCGAGTGCCGTGCCTTCGGCGGCCGAAGGAAGCTCGGCGCTTCTCGGGGCGGCGCGGCAGCGGCTGCTTCTCTGGGACATCCGTCCGGCCGACATCGAGAAGCTTGAAAAGACCGGGCAGGTGACCCGGACGATGAACGTGTATTCCGAAATCGGCGGCTATGTGATGCAGAAGATGGCCTACCAGGGGATGAAGGTGACACCCGCGGACGCTCTGTACGAAATCGCCGACCTCTCGCGGGTGTGGGTCCTCGCCGATGTCTACGAATACAACCTCTCGTCCATCACCCTGGGCATGCAGGGCGTGATC
>JANNJB010000634.1:0-3666 GCA_031405615.1 Vicinamibacteria bacterium
GTGCTGTCGACCCTGCACACCAACGACGCGCCCTCCACCGTCTCCCGCATGGTGAACATGGGCATCGAGCCTTTCATCGTCGGCACCGCGGTCAACCTCATCCAGGCGCAGCGGCTCATCCGCCGTATCTGCGCGCAATGCAAGGAAGAAGTTCGCGACGTGCCGGCGAAGGTGCTCCTCGATGTGGGCTTTGAAACCGACGCGGTCGGCTCGTTCCCCATGTTCAAGGGGCGCGGCTGCGCCACCTGCAACGGAACCGGGTACAAGGGACGCGTCGGCCTCTACGAAGTGCTCGAGATCAACGACGCGGTTCGCGAACTCATCATGATGGGCGCGAACTCGGTGGAGCTCCGCAAGAAGGCCATCGAGGAGGGCATGCTCACCCTCCGCATGAGCGGCCTCGAAAAGATCAAGCAGGGAATCACCACCATCGAAGAAGTCCTCCGCGAGACTGTCCTTTAAGGCGGATCCCATCTTGACCGACGACCCCGAGCCCGGGCGCGGCGTTTTGGGGGCGCCTTCGACGGGGCGCGAACTGACGCCGCCGCGCCAGGTCCTTGTCCTCCTTCTGGTCCTGGCCATGATGGAGTTCGCGTCCCGGGGGTCGATCCTCCTCGGCACAGTGGCGCTGTTTCAGCGCGACCTCATGCTCGTCTACTTTCCGTTGGTTCAGGCCATCCTGCGCGAGGTCAGCCTGGGCGCCCTCCCGTTGCGCGATCCCACCTCCGCCTTCGGCCAGCCGCTTCTGGCCGACCCGAGCAGCCAGATCCTCTATCCGCCGGCCTGGCTGCATATCCTCATGCCGGCGCCGCTCGCCTATGCCTGGTTTGTCTCGATCCACACGGTCTTTGGGGCGCTCGGTGTGGCTTTGCTGGCGCGGCGCCTGGCCGGGGGATCATTTGTGGCCGGCCTGGCAGGGGGCTTGGTGTGGCAGCAAAGCGGGCCTTTGTTGTCCCTCGCGACCTTGTGGCACCACATGGCCGCCGCCGCCTGGATTCCCTGGGTCTGGCTCGCGGTGGAGCGCGTGCTCGCCCGAGCCCCTGGGAGAACCGATCTCATTCTCGGTGCGGCGATGGGCGCGCAAATGCTCGCAGGCTCCGCGGAGATGTGCGCGGGCACCCTCCTCATCGCGGCCCTTCGGATTTTCGCGGCCCAGGGGATCGGGCTCTGGCGTGCGTGGGTCACGAGCTTTGTATCTGCGTTGGCCTTGAGCGCGGGGATGTGGCTTCCCGCCGCGGAGTTGTTGATGAAGTCGGCGCGCTCGGGACTCCCCGAGAGTGCTCGGACCTTCTGGTCGCTGAATCCGGTGTCGATGTTTGAATTCTTCCTCCCCATTCCCTTCTCCGCCTTTCCCCTCGCCTCAGGCTGGCAAACCGCGCTCTTCGAGGGGCGGGAGCCGTTCCTCGCCTCGATGTTCCTGGGTGCGCCGATTCTTCCCTTGTGCCTCGCCGCCTTTGCCGATCCCAAGCTCGCTCGTTCGGTTCGCGCCGCGGGTTTCCTCGGCGCCACCGGAGCCGTCCTGACCGCGCTCGGCAAACACGCGCTCTTCTATTCGTGGCTTCTGGCCGTGGTGCCCGTGCTGGGGATCTTCCGCTATCCGACCAAGGCCATGATTCCGGCCGCGGTCTTGCTCAGTGTCTTCGCGGGAGTGGGGGTCGCGTCGGTCCGGCGATCGGGGCGCTCACGCCGGGCCGCCTGGGCCGGCATCCTCGGCCTTTCGGGGATCGCCCTCGTGATCATGGGCTCCATCGAGCCCCTGGTTAAGGAATTCATAGACCCGACGCGGTCCGTCGGCGTGGTGGAGATCAACAACAACCTTCCCGGCGACATGGTGTGGACGGTGGGCCTGCTCGGCCTGCTCGGCGCTTATATGAGAGTTCCGCGGCGCGCGAGTCTGTTGGTGCTGGCCCTCCTCGCGGGAGGTCAGCTGAGGCAGGGTCACGCTCTTCATAAAAGCCTCAACCCCACCGTGCCGACGCGTGTTCTCTCCTACCGGCCGGAGTTTCTCGAGCTCATGAAGCCCCCGCCCGGCGGTCGCCTGTTTGTGTACGACTACTCGAACATCAGAGGGAGCAAGGCGAATCGATACATCTCCCCGGCCACCACCGGTGGCGGCTGGGAGCCGATCCGGGGGCTCGAGCAGAACACGGCCAGCCTCGTCACCGCGCGCACCTACATGGCCCCTCTGGTCGGGGCGTTCTGGGACGTTGAATATGCGTGGGACGTGGACATGCGGATGCTCTTTGACCGGCGTCTCGCCCGCCTGACCCTGGGGCTGCGAAGGGTGGAGGAGACGCCCGGGTTCCTGAAGCTCCTTCAAATCTCCGGCGTCCATCGAATGGTGTCCCTGCATGAGCAGGGCCTGAGTGAGTTGAAACTGCTGGCTCGCGAGGACTTCCACCCGCGGCCTCTCCGGATCTTCGCCGTGCCCGACCCCATGCCGCGTGCGTTCCTGGTCAGCGGCCGAAAGCGCGGGACAGGGGATGACCTTCGCGATCTCGTGGATCCGGGGTTCGACACTCGGACGAGCGCCCTCGTCGAACGGGATCCCATCCGCGCGGCCGCCGTCGGGTTTGAGGGTGTGGCCCGCGTCCTCGAAGAACGTTCGGATCGCATCCTGCTGGAAACCAGCGCGAGTGGTCCCGCCCTGCTGACCCTTATCGAAGGCGCTCTGCCGGGCTGGCGGGCATGGGTCGATGGCCGACCGGCGGTGGTCGAGCGCGTCAACGCGGTCTTCATCGGGACCGAAGTGCCGGCGGGGACGCACCGCGTCGAGTTCCGATTCCTGCCTGCCTCCGCGGTGACGGGCGTGGCCGTATCGATGGTCGCGGGGCTCGTGCTGATTCTCTATCTGGGCCGAGACCTGCTGTCCCGTGGTCCGGGGGGAGTCGCCCTTGTTCCTTTAGTGCCGGGGGGTTCGGGCAACGGACCTCCAGAAACAGATTAAGAAGCGGTATGCTTCCGGGACGGGCTCAGTGCGTTCGTAGAAAATGCTGAGCGCCAAGGAATCAGGAGGACCTCGTGGCCGACGCCCCACCACTTTCACTTCATCACCTGCTCAAGACGATGGTCGAGCGCGGAGGTTCAGACCTCCACATCACCACGAACTCCGCTCCACAGATCCGAGTCGACGGCCACCTTCATCCGCTCGAGGGTTATTCGCCGATGTCGCAGTCAGACACGAAGACACTCGCTTACAGCGTCCTGACTGACGCACAGAAGCACCGCTTCGAAGAAAACCTCGAACTCGACTTCAGCTTCGGCATCAAGGGCCTCGCGCGCTTCCGCGCCAACAACTTCTTCCAGCGCGGCGCGGTGGGTGCGGTCTACCGAACCATTCCCGTCGAAATCAAGTCTTTCAACCAGCTGGCGTTGCCCGCGGTGGTGGCTCAGATCTCCGAGAAACCTCGTGGTCTCGTGCTCGTCACCGGCCCCACGGGTTCGGGCAAGTCCACGACCCTCGCCGCCATGATCGACAAGATCAACATCGACCGCCACGATCACATCCTCACCATCGAGGATCCGATCGAGTTCGTGCACCAGCAGGCCCGCAGGGACTTCGCCTTCGAAACGACGCTGGCGAGCCGAAGCTTTGCGCCCTGGCTGCGTGCGCTGCGAGGGCAGGGTTGGAGGGCGCATCTCGCCTTTCTAGCGTTGCCGGGAGCG
>JANNJB010000635.1:0-2425 GCA_031405615.1 Vicinamibacteria bacterium
GTGCCGATATCGCGGAACACGGCCCGGCGCTCGCGATTTCCCACCGTCGCCGTGCCTTCGACGTTGTCGAGGATCTCGTGATCGTCGAACGTGAAGAAGGCGGGCACGTTGCGGTGCCAGGCCGAAAGGGCGGCGCCTCGCTCGAGATAGAGCTTGTAGTTTTCCCAGACTCCCACGATGGTGGGAGCCACGTCTACCGTGGGGGGCAGCGGAGTCCTCGCGTCCAGGCCCACCTGCTTGCGCCATTCCTCGACCTTGAGCTCGCGCTTCTCTTCATAGATGAAGTCGCCGTTGAGGATCGAGAAGTGCACTTTGCCCTTGAGCGTGTCGAGCATCGTCTTGAAGGCCGGCGGCCACGGGCCGGAGCCGGAAGGATTCTGGTTGTTGCCCGTCCCGAACTCGAAACGGAAATTGAAAAGCCCTCTCGGGTTGTGCTCGGGATTGACGAAGGCCTGAGGGTCGGGCAGGGTCATGAACGACCCGTCGGGACGCGGGGCCGTGGCCTCGCCGCCTTGCGGGACCACCTGATAGAAGTAGGTCGTCCCGGGCTTGAGGCCTTCCAGAAGAACTGAACCAGTGTTGTCGCGATCGAGGACCGTGGTGACCGAACTGGAAACGGCGCTCAGCGCCTCGGGCGTCTCTCCGAACCTGACCTTGAACGTACCCGGTGCGGAAGTGCGCGCCCACACCGCCACCTGGTTGGAGGCAAGTCGGCCAAGCATCGGCCCGTGGGTGATAGTGATCGAAGACTGTGCGAAAACGGCGACGCTTTGGGAAGACAGCATCGCGGCAAGGACGACGCTCGCTCTGATTTTCAAGGCAACTCCTGACTAGAACGCGTATCGCATCGACAACTGAAACACTCGCGGCACCTGAAGGGCCCGGCCAAGACCATAGTTTGGCGAATAGGTCTGGTTCGCGCCGCCCAGGAATTGCTCGAAGGCGCCCCGGTTGGTGGCATTGTAGACATCCACAGTGGTTTCGAGTTTCCGATCACCGCCCAGCTTGAAGTTGTAGCCAAGCTTGAGATTGAGGTTCTGCAGCGAGGGCAGCTTGATCTGGCCTTCGCCGCGCGTGGCAAAGGCGAAGCGGTTCGTGGTGGCGAGCGGGTTCGAGACACGGCGTCCATTGGACAGGGTGACGGTCGACGGGCCGAAGGCGGGGTCGGCGGCGGGAACCCTCGTGATGATCGCTCCGGAGTAGGGGCCCGACTGGTACGAGTAGTTCACGGAGGCCATGACGCCGAACGAAGTCCTATAGGTCCCACCGATGCGGAAGTTGTGTTTTTGCCACGGAGAACTCCGAGTATCTGCGTTGCCGGAAAGGCTGTTCGTCTGATTGCCGCGAATGCTGCCTATCCCGCGATCATTGGGGAATGCGTTCGGCTGAATGAAGCTCGCGGGGTCGTTGGGTTGCCACGTCCCTTCGATGTGCTGGAACCCTCGCGTGTAGCCCCCGAGGATCTGGGCTCGTTTCGTCCGCTTGCTCGCATTGAGTTCAAGGCCGGAGTAGACAAGGCTGTTCCAGGTGTTGTTGGTGATCGAGAAGATGCTGTTGAAATTCACGTCCCGATACCCTTTGAAGACGCTGCCCTCATAAATCGCGTTGGTGTCCACGAGCGTGGGAAGGTCCTTGTACTTCCGGCGGCTGAATCCGGTGTCCAAAGAGATGCCGCCCGGGAGCTGGCGGCGATACCCGAGGGTCCATTCGTCGATATAGGGCTGGTGATGATCGGGGTCGGGAAAGCGGTCGCTCGAGGCGCTGGTCGTCCCCGGCGTCACGAAAGTGGTCTCGAAGACGCCGTCGAGATTGTTGTCGTAGGTGTCGGTGGCCGTTGGGCTCGCCGCTCCCACGCTGCCCAGGTTCCTCGGCATCGGTATCTCGTGGATCCGTCCGACGCTGGCCCGGAAGACATTCTTCCGGTCGGCGGTGGCCACCCAGGTCGCGCCGAAACGCGGTCCCACGTGCCACGCATCCTGAAGCTTGACGTTGAAGAGCCCTTCGGTGGCCTTGACCTGGTCGAGGCGCACACCGAGGTTGAGGGTGAGGCGGTCGGTCGGCTTCCACGCGTCCTGGACGTAGATTGCGAAGTCCGTGGCCTCCGTATCGGATGTGACGATGGAGGGAACGGAGTACGTCCGGCGGTGGAAGGGGATCAAGCCGGCCGCCGGATTGGCGGCATTCCGGTAGACCAGTTCCTCGAGCGCGAAGCCATTGTTCGGATATCGCTCCTCATCGGAAGCCGTGAGCTTCTGGTAGTAGAGCCCGGCCTGAATCTCGTGCGATCCCGCGAAGCCTTTAGGCACCCAGGTGAGGTCCGCCTGAATCGTCGATTTCGACGCCGGCGAAATCGAGAAGAAGTTGATGTCGTTGTTAAGGAGGGCGATGACGCCGGAGCCGGTGAGACGCCCGCCCGAGACGAAAG
>JANNJB010000636.1:0-4886 GCA_031405615.1 Vicinamibacteria bacterium
TTCCCGCACGAAAAGCACTTCGGGGAACTCGAGATCGAGTGCGTGACGTGCCACCACGAGACGAACGCCAAACCTCTCGCCTTCCCTCATCCCCGGCTTCTCGACGACTTCTGGGTCGACTGCAGCACCTGCCATCGGGCGAAGGGCGAATCCGCCCTTGAACCACAGGCCTGCTCGGTTTGCCATCACGCTGAGAACGGCGCTTCGGGGGACGAGACCCTGAGCGCCAAGGTGGTCATCCACAAGAGCTGCTGGTCCTGCCATGAAGTGGGCACGGGTACCGCGGCCAGTACTTCCTGCAAGGGCTGTCACACGCCCGGGAGCTAGACCATGGACAGACGGTGTTTTCTGAAGACGAGCGGGGCGATCGGCGCCACCCTCGCGTGTGGAAACGCCCGCGCCGCCACCGCCGCTCCTGACCCGGAGGCGGCTCAGGAGTTCGTGGGGGTTCTGGTCGACACCACCCGCTGCATCGGCTGCCGCGCCTGCGAAGTGGCCTGCGGTCAGGCCAACTCGATGCAGGTGCCCGATGTCGAGAACGATGGCGCGCTCGAGAAAGTGCGCACGACGAGCGAGAAGCAGTGGACGGTAGTGAACCGCTTCAAGACCGAGAAGGGCGACGTGTTCGTCAAGAAGCAGTGCCTGCACTGCTGGCAGCCCGCGTGCGCCGCGGCCTGCCTCACCAATGCGATGTTCAAGACGAAAGAGGGGCCGGTGATCTGGCGGGCCGACAAATGTATGGGGTGCCGGTACTGCATGGTGTCGTGCCCTTACGACATACCGAAGTTCGAGTACGACGAGTGGAACCCCGACATCCAGAAATGCACCATGTGCTACGGGAGGATCCAGGCCGGCCAGAAGCCCGCCTGTGTCGAGGCCTGCCCCGCCGATGCCCTGATGTTTGGAAAGAAGCGCGATCTGATGGAGATCGCGCGCGTCCGCATCTACAACCATCCCTCGCAGTACGTGCGCCACATCTACGGTGAACACGAAGTGGGAGGCACCGGCTGGCTCTACCTCGCCGCGGTCCCCTTCGAGCAGCTCGGCTTCCGCACGGACCTCGGGAGCACGCCCTACCCCGAGTACACGAAGGAGTTTCTCTACTCCGTCCCGATCCTCGACTTCGGTCTGCCCACGATGCTCGTGGGCCTGAAGCTGCTGACCGATCAGGCGCGGCAGCACGCGAACGGGCATGAGGATAGCGACGGCTCTGGAGACGGCGAGGCCTGAGATGACCGCCACCACCACTCCCGCCCCCCTGACCGCCTCGGCCCTCGATAGCCCGCGCAGTCTCTTCCGATTTCTGGTGAGAGAACTGCGGCCTCGCCCGCCCTTCATCACCACGTTCAACGTCCTGTCCATCCCGATTGTCCTCGTGGGCCTCGTCATCCTCGCCATCCGCTTCACTCAGGGTCTGGGGTCGGTGACCAACCTCAACCAGGAGTTCCCCTGGGGGTTCTGGATCGGCTTCGACGTGGTGAGCGGCGTGGCGCTTGCGGGCGGAGCGTACGTAGTCACCTTCGTGGTGTATGTGCTGAAGGTGGAGCGCTACCACCCGATTGTCCGCGTGACCGTCCTGAACGGTTTCCTCGCCTACGTCTTCTACGCGGGCGGACTGGTCCTCGACCTCGGCAAACCCTGGAACATCATCAATCCGATCATCGGCAATTCTTTCGGATTCAACTCCGTTCTCTTTCTCGTGGCCTGGCACTTCGTTCTCTACATGGTGGCCGAATTCATCGAGTTCTCTCCCGCGATCGCCGAGTGGATGGGGGCTCGGAGGCTTCGCCGATTTCTTCAGTCGATCACCATAGGAACGGTGATCGCCGGCTTCACCATCTCGACCCTGCATCAGGCGGGCCTCGGAGCGCTCTTCCTCATGGCGAAGGGAAAGATCCATCCCCTCTGGTACACCGAGTTCATGCCGGTCCTCTTCTTCGTCTCGAGCATCTTCGCCGGTCTCTCCATGGTCATCGTGGAGGGCACGCTCAGCCATCGCGTGCTCAAGGACCACATGGACGCGGAACACGGCGCTTTCGACAAACTGATCTTCGGCCTCGCGCGAGGGGCGGCTCTCTCGATGTTCGCGTACTACTTCTTCAAGGCCCTCATCTTCATCCATGAGCACCACTGGGACCTGATGGGCGACTTCTGGGGGAACTGGTACCTGCTCGAGATCCTGGGCCTCACCCTCGTGCCCTGCGTCATGTTCGCGTACGGCATCCGCCATCGCTCCCTCGGGGTGGTGCGTGCCGCCGCGATCCTCGCCCTGATCGGCGTGGTCTTGAACCGGCTCAACATTTCGATGATCGCTTTCAACTGGTTCGTTCCGAACCATTACTACCCGTCCTGGCAGGAGCTGTGGATCACCGCCATGATCATCACCTGCGAGATCTGGGTCTTCCGCTTCGTGGTCACGCGCATGCCCGTGCTGCGCAAGGCTCCGGACTTCGATTAGGGGGCCGCGATGGAGTCCTACAGCTACGTGAATATCTTCGAAACCAAGGGACTCGAAAACCTGCTGGTGATCAGCTTCCTGGTGATGCTCGTCTTCTTGATCAAATACCTCGGCGGCCCCGCGAAGAAGCGTTGAAGGAGAACCCCCTCACATGACCTCGAAGATCAGCCACAAGCTCATCGTCGGGGTCGCGGGCGTGGCCGTCGTGATCATCGGCATCTTCGCCTGGGTGATCCTCGACTCCCAGCAGCGCCTGCTCCTCGCCGATCTCGAGCGGGCCGCGAATCAGCTCTCCGCCACCATCAAGAGCAGCACGCGCGACGACATGATGCTGAACCGGCCCGAGGACGTGCACCGGATCATCAGCACGATCGGCGCGCAGGAGGGAATCGGAAAGGTGCGCATCTTCAACAAGGAAGGCCGCATCATTCTCTCCACCGACGAGAGCGAGAAGGGGCGGATGGTCGACAAGAAGACCGAGGCTTGCTACATGTGCCACGCCGCCGACCAGCCCCTCGAGAGGTTGGCGGTCTCACAGCGGGTGCGGATCTTCGGCAACGGTAAAGGGCCGAAGACCTTCGGCATCATCGATCCCATCTACAACGAACCCGGCTGCTGGCAGAGTTCGTGTCACGCCCACCCGCAAACCCAGAAGGTGCTCGGCGTGCTCGACATCACGATGTCGATGGCGGATGTGGAGCGCGCGGAGCGCGACGCGCGGGCGCGACTCGTGACCTTCGCCCTGATCGCGATCGCAGCCACGAGCCTCATGATCTATTGGCTGGTCGGACGTATCGTGCTCCAGCCGGTGCGGAAGCTCGCCGCGGTGACCCGGAAGGTGGCGGACGGCGATCTCTCCCAGAAAGTCGAGGTGGGCACGCGGGACGAGATCGGGAAGCTCGGGGAGTCTTTCAACGAGATGATGCAAAACCTCGCCGACGCCCAGCGTCAGCTTCTGCAGGCCAACAAGCTCGCGTCGGTGGGGAGGCTCGCCGCGGGCGTCGCTCACGAGATCAACAACCCTCTGACCGGTGTCCTGACCTACTCGAGTTTTCTGCTCAAGCGCGCGGAGAAGGATTCGGAGATGAAGGAGGATCTCGAGGTGATCGTGCGGGAGACCAAACGCTGCCGCGAGATCGTGAAGGGGTTGCTCGACTTCTCCCGCCAGTCGGTTTCCGAAAAGCGCCCGACATTGGTCAACGACATTGTTCACGACGCGTGCCGCATCGTGAAGAATCCCCTGTCGATGCAGAAGGCGGCCATCGTCTTGAACCTCGGTGAGAACCTGCCCCAGGTCCACGCGGACCCGGGCCGGATGCAGCAGGTGCTGGTGAACCTGCTCGTGAACGCGGGAGACGCGATGGCGGACGCGGGGGGAACGATCACCGTGACCACCGACCTCGCCCAAGACGGGGTCCGCATTCGTGTGGCGGATACGGGCTCCGGCATCGAATCGGCGGACCTCGACAAGATTTTCGAGCCCTTCTTCAGCACCAAGGGAACGCGCGGCAATGGACTCGGTCTAGCCATCGTGTGGGGCATCGTCGAGGAACACGGTGGCCGCCTGACCGTCGACAGCGAGGTGGGGAAGGGGGCGACGTTCACCATTCTGCTGCCGCTCAGCTCGACCCCGCCCGCCAAATCTCCCGAGGGCCCCCAGCCATGATGGATGAGGTGCGGATCCTGGTCGTCGACGACGAGCAGGTGATCCTCGACTCCGCGAAGAAGATCCTCGCCCCCGAGGGAGTGAGTGTCATGACCGCCCTTGATGCGGAAACCGCGCTAAAGGTGCTGCCCGCGCACATGCCTCACATCCTGATCACCGACCTCGTGCTCCCCGGTGCTTCCGGCATGAACCTGCTCGAGAAGGCGCTTGAACACGACCCCCGCCTCGTCGTCATCCTGACCACCGGCTACTCCACGGTTGAGAACGCGATGGCCGCCTTGAAGCACGGGGCTTTCGAGTTCCTCCCCAAGCCGTTCACCTGCGAGGAACTGCTGGCCTGCGTGGCCCGGGCGCGACAAGCGCTCGAGTCCCGCCTTTAGATCGTTCGTTCCGTCACTGCGAGTCGGTCCACGGATCAGGCTCCAAGAAACCCCACATCGTCATCGCGAGGAGCCCGTCGAAGGGCGAAGCGCCGAAGCGATCCTCGATGACGTCGTCATCGCGAGAAGCCCGTCGAAGGGCGAAGCGACGAAGCGATCCTCGTGTGAGAGCTTGGTGGTCGTGGCCCGCGGGGCCGACCGCTGATGTGGGCTCGCCCCGTCGGGGAGCGCGCCAGCCTGGCCTCGGGCCACGGCGGGTGCGTCGCACTTGGACCCGCAACGATGGAATCGTGTGCTCCTTACCCGCCTCGCGAACCGCGAACTCGCAGACGGACTCTTGTGACTCGCTCTCGAGCGCGAAGCCTCCCCTCGGGGGACGCCC
>JANNJB010000637.1:0-10180 GCA_031405615.1 Vicinamibacteria bacterium
AGCCTTTTCGCGCGACGGGAGCCGTCTCTACATTCCTGCCGGTCCGCCGACGCCGGCTCTGAAGACAGACGACGAAGGGACCCCGGCTGACGAGAAGGTGGTTCTCGACATCTGGCATCACAACGACGACGTCGTCCAGCCCATGCAGCGGATCCGCGCCGCCCAGGACCGCGCGCGCACCTATCGCGGCGTGTATCGGATCGCCGATCGCCAGTACACGCAGGTGGCCGACCCGACCCTGCGGACGGTGGTGATGACGGACGACGGATCCCGCGCGGTCGGCCTTGACGACTCCCCGTACCGGCGCATGATCGATTTCGACGGGACGTACAGCGATGTCTACCTCGTCGATGCGAACACCGGCGCCCGGAAGCTGGTCGAGAAGAAGTGGAGAGGCGGGGGATTTGGCGCTTCGTTTCAGTGGTCGCCTTCGGGCGATCACGCGGTGTTCTATGCGGATCGGCACTGGCACGTGCTGACCGCGAAGGACGGCTCGGTGCGGAACCTCACCCGCCTGATCCCCGTGGCCTTCCATGACGAAACCGACGACACGCCCGATCCGCCGACCGGGTACGGCGGAGCAGGCTGGACGAAGGACAGCGCCTCATTCCTGGTGAACGATCGTTTCGATGTCTGGCAGCTCTTCCTGGACGGCCGGCCCGCCAAGAGCCTCACCGAGGGTGAAGGTCGCAAGGGAAATGTGGTGTATCGCGTCGAGCGCACCGAGCCGGTCGACGAGGATGACGACGAGCGGGGAATCGACCCCGCGAAACCGCTCACCTTGCGGGGCGAGCACGACCTCACCCACGAGACGGGCTTCTATCGCGACTCCTTCGAGGGCGTGGCTCCTCCGGCCCGGCTGCTCAGCGGAGCGAAGAACTACCGTTTCGCGGTCCGCGCGAAGGACGCCGATGTCTTCCTTGTCACCGCGCAGCGTTTCGACGAGTTCCCAGACGTCTACGTCACCGACCCCACGTTCAAGACGCTTACCCGGCTCACGAACGGCGGCGCGCAGATGGCGCCCTTTGCGTGGGGCAAAGCCGAACTCGTGCCCTTCCGGAATGCGGACGGCGTGGCCCTGCAGGCCGGCCTCATCAAGCCGGAGAACTTCGACCCGAAGAAGAAGTACCCGATGATCGTCTACATCTACGAAATGCTCTCGCAAAACGTCCATAACTTCGTGAATCCCGCGCCGGGGACGAGCATCAACTTCGCGTACTACGCGAGCAACGGGTATCTGATCCTCACTCCCGACATCGTCTACACCCTCGGCCAGCCGGGGGAGGACGCGCTCAAGTCTGTGCTGCCCGCCATTCAAGCGGTCGCCGATCGAGGTTTTGTCGACGAGGGGAACGTCGGCATTCAGGGGCACTCGTGGGGCGGCTACCAGATCGCGTGGATGGTGACGCGAACCGGTCGTTTCAAGGCGGCCGAGGCCGGGGCGCCGGTCGGGAATATGACGAGCGCGTACTCCGGCATCCGCTGGGGATCGGGCATGCCGCGGCAGTTCCAGTACGAACAGACCCAGAGCCGGGTCGGGCCATCGCTCTACGATGCCCCGCACAAGTACATCGCGAACTCCCCGATCTTCGAGTACAAGCGGGTGACGACGCCCCTGCTCATCCTCCACAACGACAACGACGACGCGGTGCCCTGGTATCAGGGAATCGAACTGTTCCTCGCGGCCCGTCGCAACGGAAAGGAGGCCTACCTCTTCAATTACAACGGTGAGTACCACGGCCTGCGGAAGAGGCACAATCAGAAGGACTACACCGTGCGCATGCAGCAGTTCTTCGATCACTTCCTCAAGGCCGGACCTCGGCCGGAGTGGATGGAGAAGGGCGTGCCCTACATCGAGAGAGACGAGGAAAAGGAACGTTTCCTGAAGGGCGTGTACCGGTAGGGGCAGGCTGCGCGTGCCCGTGGCCCCACCACGACCACGCGCGTGCCCGGACGACGAGGCAAAACAGAATGATCGCGGCCACAAATCTCGACGGGATGTTCGGACGGATCGACATCTACCTATTCGATCAACTCCTTCGCGGCCGGATCCCGAGAGGGGCCCGGATCCTCGACGCGGGGTGCGGGGATGGGCGGAACATCCGGTACCTGCTCGACGCGGGCTACGACGTTTTCGCGGTCGACGCCGATCCCAACGCGATCGGCGAAGTGATGCGTCTGGCCGCGGATCTCAACGCCGAGTTGCCGCCCACCAACTTCCGGCGAGAGCCCGTCGAGGCGATGTCGTTCGACGACGCTTCGATGGATGTCGTCCTGAGCATCGCGGTGCTCCACTTCGCCCAGTCGGACGAGCAGTTCGAAGGGATGCTGGAGTCGATCTGGCGGGTTCTGAAACCGGGCGGACTCTTCTTCTGCCGCCTCGCGTCGAACATCGGGATGGAGTTTCGAATGGTCCATCGCCGCGAGCGGCGGTTTCTGCTCCCCGACGGGACCGAGCGTTACCTCGTCGACGAGTCGATGCTCCTTGAATGGACGGGCCGGCTGGGCGGCGTGCTCGCGGACCCGCTCAAGACGACGATTGTGCAGGATCAACGCTGCATGACGACCTGGGTCGTGCGCAAGGCGGGGTAGTCCGGACACCGGGCATCATCCGCACCACTTTGGCGAAACCCGCGGGCGTAACATCGCGAGGGACGACCATGGCCGACCTCCGCCCCTATCCGTTCGCGGCCCTCATTCGACGCGCCCTTCGCGAACTCGAGGAGCGAAACTCGGTCTTCGACCTGCCCATCGACAAGGGCTTTTTCGGCAGCGCCGATCGCGATCTGTCCATCGCGTTTCACCGCCATCGGCCCTCGTCGCCCCTCGGGCCCGCGGCCGGGCCGCAGACCCAGATGGCGCAGAACCTCGTGCTGTCGTGGCTCGCGGGCTGCCGGGTCATGGAACTGAAGACCGTCCAGATCAAGGACGACCTCCAGATTCCGCGGCCGTGCATCGACATGCAGACGGTGGGCTACAACGTCGAGTGGAGCCAGGAACTCCGCCTCGACGAGAGCCTCGACGAATACGTGAAGGGCGCGATGCTGATCGAGATCCTGCGCGCCACCGGCCGCTTCAACCTGGCGCCCGGCTTCGACCGCGTGATCTACGACATGAGCGTCGGCTACGACCTCGCGGGAATCAAGAGCGAGAAGATCCAGCGCTTCGTCGCGGGCCTTCAGGACGCGACCGCCATTGTCGACCGTCTCCGCGCCGAGATTCCTTCCGAGTTCGCCCGGTACCGCGACCTCGATTTCGAGACGCACCTGTCCGACTCGCTCACGCTCTCGACCTTCCACGGCTGCCCGCCCGATGAGATCGAACGGATCCTCGCCTTCCTGCTCGAGCACAACCACCTGCACTGCAACGTCAAACTGAATCCGATGCTGCTCGGGCCCGATCGGGTGCGGGAACTGCTCAACGGCGTGATGGGCTATCACGACATTCACGTGCCCGATTCGGCCTTCGAGCGCGACGCCCGATGGTCCCAGATGGAGCGCTTCGTGGGACGGCTGGGCGAGAAGGCGAAGGGCCTCGGCCTCTCCTTCGGAGTGAAGTTCACCAACACACTCATCGTCCTTAACCGCCGGGCCTTCTTCCCCCCGAGCGAAAAGGAGATGTACTTGTCCGGGCCTCCGCTTCACGTGCTCGCCTTGAACCTGGTGCAGGCGTTTCGCAAAGTGTTCGGATCACGTTTTCCCATCTCGTTCTCCGCCGGCATCGATCGCGGCAACTTCGCCGATTCGGTGGCTCTCGGCCTCACCCCGGTCACGGTATGCAGCGATCTGCTCCAGCCCGGCGGCTATGCCCGGGCGGGCCGGTATTTCGAGCCGCTGCTCGCGCGCATGAAAGACCTCCGCGCGCGGACCATCCCGGAGTACGTGATCCGGGCGTTCGGCCTTGGCGCCGATGGTCTCGAGGATCTCGAGGGGATTGACCACGACACGCGCCTTCGTTGCGCTTCCGCCCTGATGAGCGGCGGCGACCTGACCGCCGCCGCGGGGGCCGAATGGATCGAGCGCTGGGCGGAGGCGACCGCCCTGCACAACAGTGAACACCACGTGCCTCGGGCGACCCTCGACCCGCGCTATGCGCATTCCGAGAACAGCAAGCCCCCGCGCAAACTCGGATCTCGCCTGACCCTCTTCGACTGCGTGACCTGCTCGAAGTGCGTGCCGGTCTGCCCCAACGACGCCAACTTCACTTTTGTCCTTCCCGCCATGGATCAGCCCATCGTCAAAGTCCGGCGCGAGGGTGAGGCCTGGGTGGCGCGCACCGAGGGCATCTTGAAGGTCTCGAGGAAGCTGCAGTACGCGAACTTCGCGGACTTCTGCAATGAGTGCGGCAACTGCGACGTGTTCTGTCCGGAAGACGGCGGGCCGTACGTGATCAAGCCGCGCTTCTTCGGCGCCGCCGCCGACTGGCGCCGTCTCTCGAAGCACGATGGCTTCGCCATGGAATTCCTCGAGCCTGGTCGCAGGCGCCTGCTTGGGCGAATCGACGGCCGCGACCTGAGCATCGAAGCCGCCGGGAACCAGGTCCGCTATCGCGGACCGGAGTTCGATCTCACCCTCTCACCCGACGATCCCGTGGCCACCCTCGCGGGCAGCGCCGAGGGCGAGGTCGACCTCACGCCCATGCGGATCATGATGTGGGTGCGGGCCGCGGTGTTCGAAGGCGGGCCTGTGAACTACCTGAATGCGCTGAGTGCTACAGAGGTGTCGTCGTGACAAGCCAGAAACTGCGGATCAACGGCGATCGCCTCATGAGCCGGCTGATGAAGCTGGCCGAAGTGGGCGCCATCGACGGTGGCGGCTGTTGCCGCCTCGCCCTCACCGACGAGGATCGCGCCGGCCGCGATCTTGTGGTGGGCTGGATGCGGGATCTTGGCCTCACGGTCACGATCGACCAGATCGGCAACGTCCTCGGCCAGCGCGCCGGGACATCGGACCTGAGGCCGGTGATCATCGGCTCTCACATCGATACGGTACGCACAGGCGGGAAGTACGACGGGAATCTCGGCGTCCTCGCCGGCCTTGAAGTTGTGCAGAGGCTGAACGAGGAGGGTGTGGTTACCGGTCATCCCATCGCGGTCGCCTTCTTCACCAACGAGGAAGGCTCCCGATTCGCCCCCGACATGATGGGCAGCGCGGTTCATCAAGGCGCTCTGAACCTTGAAACCGCCCTCGCCACCAAGGGTATTGACGGCGCCTCGGTCGGGGATGAGCTGAAGCGTATCGGCTACGCGGGCGCCACGAAGGTGGGCACGGTGCGCGCCGCCGCGTACTTCGAGCTGCACATCGAGCAGGGCCCGGTGCTCGAACGCGAAGGGCTCGAGATCGGCGCGGTGACGGGAGTGCAGGGGATTTCGTGGACCGAGGTGACGTTGCGCGGCGTGTCGAACCACGCCGGCACCACGCCGATGTCCATGCGGAACGACGCGGGCTATGTCGCGGCTGAAATCGCCTGCTTTGTCCGCCGCCTGACCCGCGAGTACGGCGGCTCGCAGGTGGGCACGGTCGGTTACCTGACCTTCGCGCCGAACCTCGTGAACGTGATTCCGAACCACGTGGTGATGACGATCGACCTTCGTAACGTTGACGAGGCCACGCTGCGACGGGCGGAGGCCGCCACCTTCGAGTTCATCGATCAGGCCGCCAAGGCCGAGGGGGTCGAGGTGACGCGGCGAACCCTGGCGCGGTTCGAACCGGTGGACTTCGCGCCCGAGATGATCGATCGGGTCGAACGGTCCGCGAAAGCCGAGGGTCTCAGCGTGCGCCGGATGCCATCGGGGGCCGGCCACGACGCTCAGATGTTCGCGCCCCGCTGCCCCACCGGGATGATCTTCGTGCCGAGTCGAGGCGGGATCAGCCACAACGTCCGCGAGTTCACCGAAGCCAGCCAGTTGATCGCGGGAGCCAACGTCCTTCTCGACGTCGTCCAGCAGGTCGCCCGGGTGGACTGACCGAGGCCAACGTTCGGGCACGCGCAGCGTGCCCCTACTAGGCCGTGACGCGGCGCAGCGCCCGGCGCGCGATGACGCCGACCACGCCGAGAACCGCCATCCCCCCGAACACGCCGGCCGCGAGGAGCCACGGCCCCCGCTCGCTCACGAAGGTCTGGATGTCTTCCGCACCCGTCGCTCCCGCGGCCGCGGCGAGCATCACGGCAACCGCGGTGCGGGGCAGCATGCCGAGGAACGTGCCGGCCAGGAAGGCCGGGAGAGGCACGCCGGTCGCGGCCATGACCAGGTTGGTGAGCGCGAAAGGCGCGTTGGGGGGCAGGCGGAGGAGGGCGACGATCAGCAGCGTACGCCGCGGCCCCTGTCCGACGAGCGCATCGCGGATGGCCCGGGCTTTCGGGTTGCGGTCGATCTGCTCCTCCACGCGGTCCTTCGATACGCGCCGCGCGACGTAGTACCCGAGCAGGCCCCCGCCCGTGAAGCCGACCAGCGCCGCGGGCAGGCCCAGGGTCACCCCGAACACCCAGCCCCCGAGGATCGACTGCGCGTAGGTCGGGAGAAACCCGAGGCCGGAGCCCAGCACGAAGACCGCGGTGAACACGGCGAGGCCGAGGGGGCGATGATGGAGGAGCCACTCCGAGACTGGCCCGAGGCTCGCCAGCAGCAGTGTGCCGCAGATAGCGGGTCCGGCCGTCCAGGCGATGCCCAGGAGGCCGGTCGGGCCGAGCGAACTCAATGTGGGCTTCGTCAGAGCTTTGGCCGAAAAATATCGGGTCGGCGATCGCGCGGAAGGTCCCAGCCTGAAGGGTCGGGTCCGCGAAGAAGGTCGAGATCGAGATCGGCGATGACGAGCCTGGGACTGGGTGAGGCGACGGTCGGCGCCACGCCATTTGGTCCCGCGAAGTAACTCGCTCCGAAGTACTCCTGGGTCCACGGCGGTTCGACGCCGCGCCGGTTCGAGCCGCCGATGTAGAGGTTGTGACGAGCCGCATCGACCGGGAACTCGAGATCCCACATGCGCCGCGACTTCGCGCCGAAGGTGACGGCAGGGGAGAGCACGAGCTCGGCGCCGTTTTCGGCCAGCGCCGATATCACACCTTCGAAGTGTCGGTCGTAGCAGATGGCGACACCGAGTCGCACCAGGCGCGTCTCGAACACCGGGAAGAAACGATTGCGGGAGACGTTGCGCGGCCAGGTTCCGAGGTCGCCGTCACTCCGGTCGTAGTAGAAGGTTTCGCAGAACGAAGCCTGTTCGTTCGCGCCCACCGGGATGTGGGTCTTGCGGTATCGGCCCAGGATTTCGCCCGTCTCGTCGATCACCACCGCGGTGTTGAAGCGACGACCGGAGCGCGCATCGTGTTCGAAGATCGGAGCCACGAGGATGAGCCCGGTTTCGCGCGCCGCCTCGCGAAGCGTCGTGACCGTCGGACCGACGAGCGCGTCCTCGGCGAGGCCCAGCCACATGGGATCGCGGCCGAGCGCGAAGTAGGGTCCGGTGAAGAGCTCACCCATCCCCAGGATCTGCGCGCCGGCCCGCGCGGCGGCGCGAGCGAGCTCGACGTGGTGAGCCACGTTCGCCGCCCTGATGTCATCGAGCCGATTCGCGAGCGCCTCTAGATCGGCGAGGCTCGCGGGCATATCGGGATAGACGTTGCACGTCTCGCTCAGCGCGACACGGATGGTTCGGGTCATCGATCGACTCCCGTAAACAGAATGCCGACGCGGTCGTGAGGGTTCAGTAGCCCGGCCTGCGCCAGACTCATTCCGCCCGCGAGGCCCGCGGTCCCGGTGGCGCTCGCCCCGATTCCTTCGCCGCGCCCATCGCACCAGGCCTCGCGGACATTGTGCTCGGACGCGACTACGGGCCAGCCGCCCGTGATCAGCATCCCGCGAACGATGGCGAGCCAGTCGTAGGTCTCGTCGTCGAGAATGCCGGTGGCCAGACTCGCGGGTTCGGGCTCCCACGGCCACATGAAGGCGGCTCGGTCCTGAGCCGCGGCCGTCACCGCATGCTCCAGAGCCGCGGTGTCCCCGTGGGCGGCGAGCCAACGTGCAGCGCCGGCATCGGCCCGCGCCGCAGCGTCATCCACGGCCCGGTCGTCACCCGGCATCGCAGATCCGCCGAGGTCTTTGACCAGAGCGCGCGCGAGACGCCGCCAGGCTCGGATCAGAGGGAAGCCGCCCGCGGTTTGAACCGCGTGAAGCGCAGGAAGACGGGTAAGGGCGCCCGAAGCGTGAGCCCAGGCGAGACCCTGGATCACGGCGCTCGCAAGAGCGCCCCCGCCGACCTGAACGAGCAGACGGTCCAGGGGCGCCAGGACGCTTTGCGAGGCCAACTCGAAACCCAAGGTCATCCCGCCGTCGATGGTGAGGCCATTGTCACTGCCCTGACAGCAGAAGGGCAGTGCGCCCGCCTCGACGGCTTCGCGAAACCGATGGTGGCAGGGGTCGCCGGGGGGGACGGCCTCGCGACGCGCACAGATGACGATCGACGCATCGAGCGACTTCAGCCGATCGATCACCACCGCGTCGGCCCAGGGCGGGACGAAGACCTGCAACGGCCGCCGAGCCGCGCGCGCCACCACCGCGGCGGCCAGGGCGGCGTTGCCGCAGCTGGCGATGGCGAACGGGCGCGCCGCATCGGCAGGATCGATAGCGCCGGTCCGCTCGGCGACCGCGAGATACAGCGCGAGACCGAAGAGATGGCGCACCTTGTGTGAGCCTGCCGCCTGGCCGGTCTCGTCCTTGATCCATAGACCCCCGGGAGCAAGGCCCAGACGCTCCGCCGCCTTGGGCGCGACGCGCCAGGGCGTGATCTCGAGGCCGCGGCCGTCGATCTCGGCTACCGCGCGATCGAGACTGTCCACGAGCGCCGCGTAGTCGCCATTCGACAGGCCGCGCTGCTGAGCGAGCGCCCATGAGGCCGAGAGGCGGCGATAGCGGATGAACGGATTGAGATCGCCATCCGCCGGCACGGTTGTGCCCGGCGGACGCTCGGCGCGCCTGAGCACATGATCGCGGCCGTCCCGGCCCGCATTCGCGCAGCGGAAGGGAAGAGCCGTGACCTCAGCTACGCGCCCGCAGCCCGAACACACGAAGGCGGAGGGATTCACGACGAGGGGAGCGACACACCCGACTCGGCATTGAACTCGCGGATCAGGCCGTCCCACACGGGGATCGCGGGACGCAGGTCGCGCCAGAACGACTGGCTCCGCCGACGCTCGAAATCCGTCAGGGACACGCCCTGCTGTTCGACCCAGGTGAAGTAACCGAGATTGAAGATGCGATCCCGATCGGAGGGTGACAGCGGCAGCGTGTGATCGGTAGTCGCCCCGACAAGATGCTGATCGAGGGCGCGATCGGCGGCGGCCCGATCGAACGATCCAGAGAAACGCTTCGCGATCGCCTTGTCGATCTCGGTCTCGTACAACTCGGCCCCGTCGGTGGCCACGGTGACGATCGCGTCATCCGCGCCGAGCCCGAGCTTCTTCGCGGTCTTGATGGCGCCGAGCACATTGCAGATGCTCGAGAAACCCATGTGGGGCAAAGCGGCGATGAGGTCGGGAGCGAGGCCGCGCGCGGCCAGTGCGGCCTGGCCGTGTTCGGTGTTGAACACGACGTTCAACTCGTCGGTGGCGCGGTCGGAGATCGCCACCACCACGTCGGTGTTGGTGACGTTGTGGATGAAGGGGATGTGTTTGTCGCCGATGCCCTGGATGTTGTGCTCGCCGAAACCGTTGTAGAGCATGGTCGGGCATTCGAGAGCCTCGGCGGCGACGATGCGCGCGCCATGCTGGTCCTTGAGGTAGTCCCCGGCTCCGATGGTGCCGGCGGAACCCGTGGCGGAGACGAATGCGGCAAGGCGCAGCCTCGGGTTGGCCGCGCGCGCCACTGCGAAGACCCGGTCGAGTGCGGGACCCGTGACGTGAAGGTGAATCAGGTGATTCGCGAATTCGGAGAACTGATTGAAGATGACGTTGCCGGGATCGGCGTCAAGTTCCGCGCACTTGTCGTAGATCTCCTTGACGTTGCTCTCGGTGCCCACGGTGCGCACGATGTCGCCTCGGTCCGCTACCCATTGCTCGAGCCAGCGGAACCGCTCCTCGCTCATGCCCTCGGGCAGCACGGCCACGCCGCGACAGCCGAGAATGCGCGAGATCGCGACACCGCCGCGGCAGTAGTTCCCGGTCGACGGCCACACCGCGCGGTGACGGGTCG
>JANNJB010000638.1:0-8323 GCA_031405615.1 Vicinamibacteria bacterium
GACATGCCGAGAATCGCATCGCGCTGGATTGCCCGGCGCCAGAAGATGCCGAGAAAGAACCCACCGAGCAGGCCGCCGTACGTGAACGACGCAATCCCGAGCGCGACGACGACCACTGGAGTCTTGGTGTCCTGCGGAAAAAGCAGCGCGCCCAGCGTGAGCACGACGCCCCAAATGAGTGCGAACATCCGTCCCATCTTGAGCGTCTTCGGGTCGTCGGCAGAGCGCTTGGACAGCGGGAGGTAGATGTCGTGCGTCGTTGCGGCGGCGAGCGAGTTGATCGCGCCTGAGTGGGTGCTCATCGTCGCGGCCACGATGGCTGCGAGGATGAGTCCAACGAGCGGCCATGCGAAGGGCGGTCTCCGCGCACATCTTCTTGAGCGCCGCGGAACGCCGCCCGATGGCGCCCAGCGCGTACGCGGCCGCCTTCTTCACGAAGAGGCGATCGTCGTTGCCGCAGCGCTCGATGATGGGAATGAAGCGATGGAACTGCGAGTCATCAGCCTTGGGCTCGAAGTCGGCGAGGGCGCCCATGAGGGTGAAGCCCGCCTTCTTGACGAACTCCTCCTTGCGGTCGGTCCACACCACACACCGGCCCCACGAGAACTGGGTGGCGTGGAAGAGGTTGAAGCAGCAGTTGTCGCAGATCGCCTGCGAATCGAACTGCCGCGCCCAACGGTCCATCTGAACCTTCGTGACCTTCTCGGGTTCATCGATCAGGGACGCGAGCAGACGCGCGTCATATAGACCGGTTCCCCAGAGTTCCTGGGCGAGACGATGGTCGCGGCCAATCTCGCCTACAACCTTCTTCATCTTCGCCGGCGGCACGCCATACGAGGCGCGGGGCTTGACGCCCAGTTTTTCGAGCGCGAGGGCATGTTTGGGATCCCCCTCCTGGCGCAGTCTCTTGAGAACTTCCTCGAGTGTCACGTCTTTCCTCCGAAAATCAGTCGATCCGCTTTGAGTGCTAAACAAGGGCCGGGACGGTCCCCATGAGGTCCGCGATCTCGTCCACCGCCTGATCGGGCGATAGCGACGAAGTCACGACGGTATGGCGGGCCGTGCCATAGAGGCGCTTTCTTGTGGTCAGTAGCCGCCGAAGTTCGGCCATGGCTTGCGGATGGCCTTTCATCGGACGTCGATCTCCCTGTTGCAGCACGCGGTTCCAGTGGTCATTGGCAGAAGCACGCAGCCAGATTGTGGTGGTCTGCGCCTTGAGAAGTGCGAACGTTTCTGGCGACGTCACGATGCCGCCGCCCGTCGCGATCACACAACCCTTCCCTTCGACGAGAACGTCTTCGAGGACCGTTCTTTCGAGCCGCCGGTAGTAGTCCTCGCCATGGAGGGCGAAGATTTCCGACAGACTCAAAGAGGCTTTTTCCTCAATCTTCCGATCGAGCTCGACGAAAGGTAGGCCTATTCTACCTGCGAGGCGGCGTCCGACGGTTGTTTTTCCCGCGCCGCGTATTCCGAGGAGGGAAATCCGGACCGGACCCTCGGGGGCCGCGGGCTGAGCGAAAAGGCTCTCGATTGGGGTATCGAGGGCCTCGGCGAGGGCCACAAGCTTCAGCACCGAAGGGTTCGCGCGCCCCAGTTCCACGTCGTTCAGGAACCGCAGGGACACGCCTGAAACCTGCGCCAGTCGTGTCCGGGTGAGCCCAAGGCCCTCCCGCCGCCCCCGCACCGCGCGGCCCATTGTCTTCAGAATGCCGGTCATGAACGAGGGCATTATATTGCACATGCCACGTCGCCAAACCGGCACTATAGTGCTTGACTCCGACAAATCGGGTCGCCTAAGGTCATCGGCTCTATGGCAGAACTTTCGGGCGGAAAAGAACCTCTGGTTTCGTTCGAGACCCATCCTTCCCGCTACATTCACTGGAAACTCCGGATCGAAGCGCCGGTGGCGAGGCTCCTGATGGACGTCCAGGAAGACCGGCCCATGCGCGAGGGTTACGTCCTCAAGACGAACAGCTACGACCTCGGCGTGGATATCGAACTCTGGGACGCGGTCGAGCGTCTGCGCTTCGAACACCCCGAGGTTCGCTGCCTGATCATCGGCAGCGCGAAAGACCGGATCTTCTGTTCGGGCGCCAACATCTACATGCTCGGCAGTTCGACCCACGCGTTCAAGGTCAACTTCTGCAAGTTCACCAACGAAACGCGGCTCTATCTCGAGGACGCCTCGGCGAACTCCGGACTGCGCTCGATCGCGGCGGTGAGTGGAGCATGTGCGGGCGGCGGCTATGAACTCGCTCTGGCCTGCGACGAGATCCTGCTCGTGGATGACTCGTCTTCGGCGGTGTCCCTCCCCGAAGTGCCGCTGCTCGCGGTGCTCCCGGGCACCGGCGGTCTCACGCGCGTCGTCGACAAACGCAAAGTGCGACGCGACCTCGCGGATGTCTTCTCGTCTCTGGGTGAAGGGGTCAAGGGCAAACGCGCGCTGCAGTGGAACCTCGTCGACCAGGCGATACCGCTCTCGAAGTTCGAGACTGCGCTCGCCGAGCGGGCGAAGGCGGTGGCGGCGATGGCTCCAAGGCGGGAGGGTGCAGGCGTCTCCCTTCCTCCCGTTCAAAGCCCCGGCGAATTCGTGAAGGTGGACCTGGACGCAAAACTCCGCGTCGCCACGATCACGGTCAGCGGGCCCAAGGGACCGCCGGTCGCGACCTCCGCGGCCCTGCGCGCCGAAGGAGCCTCGAACTGGCACCTGCAGATGGCGCGGGAACTCGACGCCGGGCTTCTCGACCTTCGCTTCAATCAGTCCGAGATCGGCGTGATCGTCCTCAAGACCCTCGGCGACTCGGCGCTCGTGGAAGCTCATGACGAGAAGCTGATGGAGTTCGCGAAGACGGATTGGTTCGCGGACGAGATCGTTTACAAACTTCGCCGCGTTTTCAAGCGTCTCGATCTCACCGCGCGTTCGCTCCTCGCGATCATCGACAAGGGTTCCTGCTTCACCGGGACGCTCGCCGAACTCGCCTTCGCCGCCGATCGCTCATACATGCTCGACGCCGATGAAGGAGACGGGCCTGCGCTGCGCTTCACCCTCATGAACCAGGGCCCGCTGCCCATGTCGAACGGTCTCACCCGGCTTCAAACGCGTTTCCTGGGCGACCCGGACAAAGCGAGTGTCCAGATCCGGCATTCGTTCGACGCTGGAGATGCGCTCAAGGCCGGCCTCGTGACGTTCACGCCGGATGATATCGACTGGGAAGACGAAGTGCGGCTCGCCATCGAAGAGCGTTCGAGTCTTTCGCCCGACGCGCTGACCGGCATGGAGGCGAACCTTCGCTTCGCGGGGCCGGAGACCATGGAGACAAAGATCTTCGGCCGCCTCTCGGCCTGGCAGAACTGGATATTCCAACGCCCGAACGCGGTGGGAGAGCACGGAGCATTGACGCTCTACGGCAAACCGGAACGGGCGCGGTTTTCATGGACGCGAACGTAGTGCGATTGCAGGGTGAAGATCGTAATTTCGCGGTCGCGGAGATCGCGGGTTTCGCGGTCGCGGACGGACCGTTCGCGCTAGGCCCCCGCTTTGCCCTCAGACGGCGTTGGCACTTGCCAGCCGCCAGCCGACGGCCGGCGGCGCGCGGGGGTGACGTGGGTGAACAACCTCCACGAGCGGCGACAACCAAAACAATGAATCAAGAACGCATGTCACGGAAGTTCAAGATTCAAGCTTTCACCCTCGAGCAGCGAAAGCGGAATTTGTTCACCCACGTCACCCCCGCGCAAGCGGGGGCCTAGCGCGCGCACTCCGTTAGCCGACCGCGAAACCCGAAACCACCGATGGAGCAACAACTAATGAAGCGAACCTCCCTCCTGCTACTACTGACCGCAGCGACCGCATCCGCCCAATCCCCCACCTACAAAGAAGCCGACCGCACAAAGCTCATCGCGGCCATGGACGCGAAGTCCGCCCACTACGGCGACCTGTCGCGGAAGGTCTGGGAGTTTGCGGAAGTCGGATACAAAGAGACGAAGAGCGCGGCCACCCTCGTCACCGAGCTCAAGACGGCCGGGTTTGAAATTCAGGAAGGCGTCGCGGGCGCCCCCACGGCTTTCGTCGCCTCCTGGGGCTCGGGCAAGCCCATCATCGGCATCATGGCCGAATACGACGCGCTTCCCGGGCTCTCCCAACACGACGCGCCCGAAAAAAAGCCGCGGGTCGAAGGTGATCCGGGCCACGGCTGCGGACACAATCTCCTCGGAACGGCCTCGGTCGCGGTGGCCATCGCCGCGAAGGACGAACTCGTCGCGAAGAAGCTTCCGGGCACGATCCGTCTCTACGGCACGCCCGCGGAAGAGGGCGGGGGCGGCAAGATCTACATCGCGCGCGCCGGCCTTATGAAGGACATCGACGTCATGCTCTCGTGGCATCCCGCTGATCGCAACACCGCGAGCATCGCGACCACACTCGCCAACATCACCGCGAAGTTTCGCTATCGCGGGCTGGCCGCTCACGCCGCCGGCGCTCCCGACAAGGGCCGCTCGTCTCTCGACGCGGTAATGCTCACCGGCATGGGCATCGAGTTCCTGCGCGAACACGTGCCGCAGGAGACGCGCCTTCACTACGTCATCACCCGCGGGGGCGAGGCTCCAAACGTAGTCCCGGCCTACGCGGAGATGTACGCCTACGCGCGTCATTCGCACATGCCAACGCTCGACAACGTCTGGGAACGCGTGCTCAGGATCGCGCAGGCCGGCGCCCTCGCCACCGACACGAAACTCGAAGTCGAACTCGTGAACGCCGTCTACAACACTCTTCCGAACGAGCCGCTGGCGGCACTCACCGAGAAGAACCTGCGGCGGGTGGGCGGCGTCTCGTACAACGCCGAGGAGAAGGCGTTCGCAGAAGCGCTCGCGAAGTCTTTCGCCGCCACTGAAGATCCGCTCCCGCTCGGGAGCGAGGCGCAGGTCCAGCCGAGCCGCGGGGGTTCATCTTCGGGCTCCACCGACGCGGGTGATGTGAGCTGGCAGGTTCCGATGTCGCAGCTCTCCACAGCGACATTCGTGCCCGGCACACCAGGTCACAGCTGGCAGTCGGCAGCCTGCGCGGGTTCCTCGGTCGGCCGCAAGGGAATGATGGTGGCCGCGAAGACCATGGCGCTCACCGCGATGGATCTCTTCACCGACCCCGCCCAGGTCAAGGCCGCCCGCGACCACTACGAGAAGCGTCGCGCCGGCTTCGAATACCGCTCGCGCGTACCGGAAGGCCAAAAGCCCCCCCTCACCTACCGCGACAACAAATAGCGTCATTGCGAGGAGCCAGTCCGTTCGCGTTGCGACGAAGCAATCCTCGGCAGGAGAACCCATGAGCAACATCGACCTCGAAGCCAAGATCCCCAACAACGTTTCGCTCGGGAGCGATAAGAAGCTCCAGCGGGCGCTGGAGGAGTGGCAGCCGAACTACATCGCGTGGTGGAAGGACATGGGGCCCGCGGGCTTTCAGGAAAAGGACGTGTGGCTCCGCACCGCGATCAGCGTCGACGCCGACGGCTGGGCGAACTTCGACTACGTTCAGATGCCCGACTACCGCTGGGGCATCTTCCTCGCCGACCCGGTCAAGGACCGCACCATCGGCTTCGGTGACAACATCGGCGCGCCGATCTGGGACGTGGTTCCGGGAGAACATCGCAACACCCTGCGCCGCCTCATCGTGACGCAGGGCGACACCGAGCCCGCGAGCGTCGAGCAGCAGCGCCTTCTCGGCCTGACCGCGCCCTCCCTTTATGACCTGCGCAATCTCTTCCAGGTGAACGTGGAGGAAGGCCGCCACCTGTGGGCGATGGTCTATCTGCTTCACAGTTACTTCGGCCGAGACGGACGTGAGGAAGCGGAGGAGCTTCTGCAGCGCCGCAGCGGCAACGCCGACAAGCCGAGGATCCTCGGCGCCTTCAACGCCCCCATCGACAACTGGCTCGACTTCTTCATGTTCACGATGTTCACCGACCGCGACGGCAAATATCAGTTGCTCGCCCTCGCCGAGTCGGGCTTCGATCCCCTCTCGCGCACCACTCGGTTCATGCTCACCGAAGAAGCGCACCACATGTTCGTGGGCGAGAGCGGCGTCGAGCGCGTGGTCGCCCGCACCGCTGAACTCATGAAGCTCGATCCCAACGGCGACGCGCGCGCCCAGGGCGGCATCCCGCTTGAGATGATCCAGAAGCACCTGAACCTCTGGTACACCCTCTCCCTCGATCTCTTCGGCTCGGAGGTCTCGAGTAACGCGGCGTCGTACTTCGCCGCGGGACTCAAGGGCCGGGCCAAGGAGTCGAGCTACGAGGACCACAAGGCGCTCGACGGCACATACCGGATGTCATTGATGAAGGACGGCGCGGTGGTGGAGGACGACGTGCCCCTGCGCAACGCCATGAACGAAGTCCTGCGCGATGAATACGCGGACGACTGCCAGCGTGGTGTCGACCGTTGGAACAAGCGTCTCGCCGAGGCGGACCTCTCCTTCCGTTTCGCGCTGCCTTCGAAGCGCTTCCATCGCCACATCGGCCTTTACGCCAACATGCCTTTCTCGCCGGATGGACGGCTGCTCTCGCAAGGCGATTACGACAAGCTCAAGGACAAGTGGATCCCAAGCGAAGCCGACCGCGACTACGTTCGCTCCCTCATGCACGCCGTGACGGAGCCTGGCAAGATCGCGAACTGGCTCGGCAAACCGAAGACGGGCATCAAGGGATTGCCGTTTGAGTACGAGTACGTCCGCCTCTAGACAGCGCCGGCGCAGGCGCGCTCCGGGCGGGCCGGGGAACGGGCGGTGCTTCAATATCTTCGACCGGCACCTGATCGCCCGAACGGGCCATCATTTCGATTTCTGCCACGCCATCGCCCGGAATCTGATCCAGAGGGGCTTCACGGTTCGCGGCTGCGGTCATCAGGCCAGCCAGGCCGCGGTGGCCGCGGAGTTCGCGAGGTTGGGCGCCGACTACGTTCGGGTCTTCTCCAATCTTCCCCATGGGTCCCGGCAGCGCGTCCCACTGACGCATCGGGACATCCAGGCGATCGCGGACCGGACCGCGGCGGAAATGGCGGGTGTCGTCAGGGCGGACTTCAGCTTGTTCCCAACCCTCACGCCCCACTGTCTCCTCGCCCTTGCCTCACTCGAAGCGCCATCACGGTCAGCCGGGTTGCTTCATGTGGAACCGAGCGCCTCCCCTTCGGGCGCCTTGACCTGGAAGCTTGCATGCCGGAAGGTACGGCGACGCAGGCTCAAGGTCACGATCGGCTCGATCGATCCGCTCATCACCGAATCTCTGCGAGCCGCGGGCGGGGATCTGCCCATCTGGGACATGCCCATCCCCCTGGACGGCCGATTCAAGGCCGCCTATTCGAGCGAGGCGAAGACCATCGGGTTCTTCGGACATCAGCGGCGAGAGAGGGGCCTCGACCTCCTGCCCTCCCTGGTTGGGAAACTTCTGGAGTCGGGATACCGGGTCGTCCTTCACGACACCGCGGGCCATTTCGGGGCCGGGGACGTCCGCCCGCGCCTGCGGCTTCTGACCTTCGTCGAGGATCTGAGCGCCGAGATCACGTTCTGCGATGTGGTGGTGTGCCCGATGGAGGCGAGCCACTACGGCATCGACATTCGGGCATCGTGTGGAATGCCGTGGCCAGCGGTGTGCCGGTCGTACTGCCGAAGGGGACGCTCTCCGCGCTCAGAATTTCGCGTTTGCGCTCCTCGAGCTGCTACCGGGAACACAGCGTCGAAGGCATCATGAGCGCCGTCTCGAGAGTCGCTTCCGACTACCCCTCCTTCGCGGCCGCCGCAGAACGGGGAGCCCTGCTATGGAAGAAGAAGCACGGTGTGGACCGTTTCGTTCAGAGCGTCCTCGACCGTCTCGATACCCAGGACGTACCTCGTGAGCGTGGGCGTACTCGGCCGTAGGTCCCATGGACTTCTCTACTTCACCCGTCGAACGCCCGCGGCTTTATTCCACTCGCGCTGGACCACGAAACCGCCACGGTGGTCACGCAGGATCTCCGGCGTCACTTGATCGGTCTTGAGCGCACGTTGGACCGATTCGACCACCGTGGCCGCAGATCTCAGGGGCAGGGTGTAGGGGCCCACTCCGAAAACGACCGGGCCGCTCTCGAAGTCGACGATGCGCCCGAGGAAGACATCGCCTTCGACGAGCCGGCCGCGCGTGCGCGGGTCGGCCTCGACGAAGACGCGGAACTCGCCGGTGATCAGGTCACGGCTGGAGAACTGACCATTCGAACTGTCCGCAATGTGCCAGGCGGAGATCCATGATCGGCTCTGCGCCTCCATCCACTTGCGGGCTTTCCTGGACCCAACCTTGCTGCC
>JANNJB010000639.1:0-3004 GCA_031405615.1 Vicinamibacteria bacterium
GGGGTGCACGACACGCCGACCCAGATCGAACGAAGGCAGGTCGAGGGCCGAGGGTACTCCTATGGAGTCTCGCTCGACGGCGCGATCGCTGCGCTCACAACTGGCCGACTTCAGGTCGGCTATCGCACCCAGAAGAGCCCCAACGCCGGCGCAGGTGGACGCGACTACAAGGACGTGACCTACTCCGCCCAGATCGCGCGCGAGATCTCGGACGACACTTCTATCGGTATTGGCGCGGACCGGAGGCTGTATCTGTCGGCTTATGAGGACAACGCGTTCTACGTGGCCGATTCCCTTCGCGGCGACGTGACCACGCGGCTTCCTTTCGCGGTGTATCTCCGGGGCGGCGTGGCCTTTCAGACGAATAGCTACAAGGCGAGCCCGCAGTTCGAGCCCTCAACGGGCCAGTTCGAGTTGCGTCGCGACAAACTGCGAAGCTGGTCGGTGGGCCTGACCCGAAACCTGTTCGAGTGGGCCTTTGTACGGTTCGACTACACGGCGGAGCGCCGGAACTCGAACCTCGATCGGTTCGACATCAAGACGCGTGCTCTGACTTTTCAGCTCGGCCTCGGCTTCTTTGGAAAACCCGGTCGGCAGGGGGCGCCGTCGTGGTGAACCTCCTCGCCATTCTGCTGATCGGTGCGACGCTCCCCCAGCCCTCACCCTCACCCTCACCCTCACCAACGACCAGCCCGGCCTCCGCCTACGTGGTGGGCCCGGGCGACGTGCTCGAGGTAACGGTGCTCGGCCAGGCCGACGTCTCGAGGAGCACCACCGTCCAGCCCGATGGCCGGTTCACCATGCCCCTTCTTGGCGACATCGAAGTCGCGGGGAAGACCGTAGCCGAGATTCAGACCTTCATCACGGAAGCCCTCTCGAAGGACTTTCTCGTGAGCCCACGCGTGGAGGTTCGCGTCCGGGAGTACGCGAGCCAGTTCGCCCTGGTCCTGGGTGAGGTGGTGAGCCCGGGACGGCGGGCGCTTCGCGGCAGCACGCGCCTGATCGACTTGTTGATCGAATCCGGGGGTTTTCGAGCGAGCGCCTCTGGTGTGATCCTGGTCCAGCGCACCAGCGGGGCCTTCCCAAACGGAGAGAAGACGCTGCGCTTCCGCCTCGGCAACACCGCGGGAATGACCGAACAAGACCGCTTGAACGCCGAGTTGGTGCTGAAGAACGGCGACGTGGTGACGGCGGGTCCCAAGTACTTCGTCACCGTGGACGGTGAGGTCGCCCGACCGGGACGCGTTGTGATCGAGAACGACCTGACCCTGCTCGGCGTGATCGCGGAATCGGGTGGCCTGGCGAAGTTTGGTTCGTCGAAAATCCGGATCATTCGCCGGAAAGCCGAGGGCGTCGATATCACCGGCTTTGGCGCCTGCGACGGCGCCGCCGAGGACGTGTGCCTCGTGGTCGACATCAAAGACATCCGCAAGGGCAAGGTGCAGGACGTGCTCCTGGCCCCGAACGACAAAGTGGTGGTCTCGAGGCGTCGGTTCTGACGCCCTGAACCGTCCGGGCGGCGTAAAGTTCAGTTGATGTCAACCACGGCCTTCGGCTCGGGAGTCGACGGTACGCCCCCCCCGGGCGATGGGAACGACCTCGATGTCCGCTACTACGGAGGGGTATTGTGGCGCGGGCGGTGGCTTGTCGTCGTGGCCCTCGTTCTTGGCGTCGCCCTGTCCTCCCTGATCGCGTATCTGCAGATTCCCGAATACGAGGCGCAGGCCCTCGTGCAGATCGAGCCCCCCGTGCCCTTCTTCATGGGTGTGAACGAGGCGCTCATGGGCGGCGGAGGCTATTGGCAGAACGCGGACTTCTACAACACGCAGTTCCGGATCATCCAGTCCAAGGCCATCGCCGACAAGGTGGTCGACGAACTGAAGCTCAAGGACAAGGTGCCTTTCCGGGACTCTCCCGACCCCTCGGCATTGCTTCTGAGCCACGTGACGGTGGAACCGATACCGGAGAGCCGGCTCACCAACATCAAGGTGTCCCACGAAGACCCGGCGGAAGCGGCTCTCTGGGCGAACCGTATGGCCGATGTGTACATCCGCCACTCCCTGGATCAGCGTATCGAGTCGGCGCGCAAGGCCCTCGACTGGCTCCAGGAGCGGCTCAACACCACCGCGGACCAGATGAAGGAGCAGAACGACCGCCTGTATCGGCAGTACCAGGAGCAGGACTTCGTCCCGGTGGGCGCCGACTCCGGGGTGTCCACCTCTCTCGACAAGTTCCAGGGCGAGCTTGTGGAGGTCCAGTCGAAGCGCATCGCAATGGACGCCGCCTACCGGCAGGCCCTCGACCTGCAGAAGCGCGGCGAGAGTCTCGAGAGCGTGCCGCAGATCGCCCAGGATTCCACCTGGGTGGGCCTGCAGGCCCAGGTCACCGCGATGGGTCTGGAGCGGCAGCGGCTCAAGGAGAAGTATCGCGACACCCATCCCGAGATCGTGAGAATCGACGGGCTGCTCAAGGGTCTTCGGCAGAAGAAGGACGAGCGCGCGGCCGAAGTGATCGCCCTCATGGAGAAGGAACGCTCGCAGCTTCAGAAGCGCGAGGCCCAGCTTCAGGGGGCTGCGGAAGGGGAGAAGCGGATCGCGGCCAACCAAAACCGCCGCGTGGCCGAGCTTGACACCATCAAGAAACAAGCCAGTTCGGCATCCGGCCTTTACGAGGTTCTCCTTCAAAAACTGAACGAGTCGAACATCGCGGCCTCCGTCCAGACCAACAACATCGCGCTTATCGAGAAGGCCGTGGAGGCTCGCAAGATCCGGCCCGACCAGCGACGGGCCGCTCTCATGGGCCTGGTCCTGGGACTCCTTCTGGGCGTGGGCCTGGTCCTTGGCCGGGACTATTTCGACAACACCATCAAGGACCCGGACGAGGTGGAGCGGTACCTGCACCTCGATCTTCTCGCCGCGGGTCCGAAACACGACGAGACGAACGTGCATCTCGTCACCGAGGCCTACCAGAACCTTCGTCGATGGCGGCTTGCAAGGCTGTCGGC
>JANNJB010000640.1:0-3619 GCA_031405615.1 Vicinamibacteria bacterium
CCCCGAACACCCTCAAGATCGCGATCGACATGAGGCTCTCGTGAAGGCCGCGGTTCTCCACGGCCCAGGCGACGTTCGTTTCGAGGATGTTCCAGACCCCGCGCCGGCCGCGGGCGAGATTGTCATTCGGACGCTCGCCGCTCTCACCTGCGGCACCGATCTCAAGGTGGTGCGGCGGGGCTATCACGCGAAGATGCTGCGTCCTCCGAGTGTTTTCGGTCATGAGGCGGCGGGCGAGGTGGCGGCGGTGGGCGCGGGCGTCGCATCCTTCAAGCCGGGCGACCGCGTGGTCGCCGCGAACTCGGCTCCCTGCGGCGCGTGTCGTGCCTGCGAGCGCGGCCGCGAGAGCCTGTGCGAGAAGCTGCTCTTCTGGAACGGGGCCTTCGCGGAGTCCTTCCTCGTGCCGGCGCGGGTGGTCGCGAGGAATGTCCTCCCGCTCGGTTCGGTGATTCCCGAAGACGCCGCGATGACGGAGCCTCTCGCCTGTTGCGTGAAAGGCGTCGCCGACGCGGGTGTGACCGCGATGGACCGGGTTCTCGTCATCGGCGCGGGACCGATTGGCCTGATGCTGACGCGGCTGTGCGTGCTTCGGGGCGCCCACGTCTCCGTCGCCGCCCGCCGTGTGGAAGCCCTTGTCCATGCCGCGGAGCACGGCGCGCGCGAGACCCTCCTTGTGGGCGCGGCGGGCACGGGTTTGAAGTTCGATACACCGCCGGGGTCCTCCTTCGACGTCGTGTTCGACGCGGCAGGCGCTGGTGAGACCGCGGCGCTCGCCATCTCCGCGGCGGGGAGGGGCGGCACGGTGAGCCTGTTCGCGGGGTGTCCGACGGGAACGAAGGTCCCCCTCGACGTCACCCGTGTCCACTACGACGAGATACGGATTCTCGGAAGCTTCCATCACACTCCCGCCGCCTTCCGCGAATCCTTCCGGCTGATCGCAACCGGGGCCGTCGAGCCCGCGAAGTTCATCAGCGCGCGCAAGACACTGGCTGACCTGGCGCAGAGCCTGGTGAACCCCGCCCCGGGAGCATTGAAGACGCTGGTTTTGTTTTAGGCGTACGGACGTCGCGGAACGCCAAGGGACTCGAGCCGTCGCGTTCGGAACGGGGTTCGCGCTAGATCCCGGCCTTCGCCGGGATACGCAGTGCGCTGAGGCAAACTCAGCGCACTGCTAGTTCAGGGCGCCGGGGGTGGCTAGTCCGAAGGGCGCGATCTTCGCCTGGAAGCGGGAGCCGTCCGCCGTGACCATGTTGTAGTGGCCTTCCATGGTGCCAAATGGTGTTTCGAGCGGGCAGTAGCTCGTGTACTCGAACGACTGTCCCGGCTGCAGCACCGGCTTTTCGCCCACCACCCCCGGCCCCTCGACCGTCTCGATGTCGCCGTCCGCGTCCTTGATGATCCACTTCCGCGACATCAGCTGCACCGGCGCGGTTTCGAGGTTCGTGATCGTGACCGTGTAGGCGAAGATGAATTTGTTGACCGAGGGGTTTGAGCGCTCCTCGAGGAAGCGGCTGCTCACCTGCACCTTGACCCCGTTCGTGATGGCTTCGCTCATGCAACGCCCCAGCGCAAACCGGGTCCAGCAGTCCGTGGTGAAAGTGTGCCGCAGCACCGAGACGAGCGATGCGCCCGGATGGCGATGAGCCGAAGGGCCCGAATATCGAGAATATTCGGGCTCCTGAGCGAAGAAGCCAGGCGGGATGCAGCGTTCGTGGCCCAAGGCCAGGCTGGCGCGCTCGAATGCCGGCAGACTTTCACCACGGGCTGCTAGGCCTCAAGGGGATGGATCAGGAGGCCCGAGGGAATCTTCGGGTGGAAGAACGTGCTCTTGGGCGGCATGGACTCTTTGGCGTCCGCGACCGCGGCGATCTGCCGCAGGGGC
The DNA here is from genome assembly GCA_031405615.1 of Vicinamibacteria bacterium. GTDB lineage: Bacteria > Acidobacteriota > Vicinamibacteria > Fen-336 > JAGNNV01 > JAGNNV01. Next base: position 1,883 of record JANNJB010000640.1, read on the forward strand.
GTCCCGCGCATGAGGATCGCCACCGCGTCTGGATGCGCCGCGAGCTCGGTCGTGGCATCGGCGAGGGAGTGCACGAACTCGACCAACGGATCGTGGAGGCCGAGGTGCTTGAAGGCCACGTGGTGAAGGAAGTACGTGTCGAGATCCCGCAGACACTGCGGCGCGTCTTTCGGAAGTTCGTCCTCGACCCCGGGGGCCGATTCGCAGACGATGGCCTTGCCGTCCGGCCAGATGATCGCGAACGCGAAGGGAAGCGTGGAGTTAGAGACTTCGCGCGCGGCGGTTTCGGCGTCGGTGACCGCGTTCAGCAGGTACTTCCCGTCGAGCCGGGTCATCACGTCCACCGCCGATGGCGCTGCGAAGAGAATCCGATGGTAGGGAAGGACCACGAGGCCCGCGTCGTTGGGACAGAAGTAGCCGTAGGTCACCGCACCCAAGGGCCCGATCTCCCGCAGATAGCGCTGCGCGGTGGCGTAGCGGTGGTGGCCGTCGGCGATGTAGGACGGCCCGCTTCCCGCGCTCTTCGCGAGCGCCTCGATGTCCTCGGGCTTCGTGACCGCCCATAGCGTGTGCTCCACGCCGTCATCGTCGCGGTAGTTGGCGCAGGAGGGGTAGGACACCTTCCCGTGCGCCGCCGCCTTCGCGAAGGCCCCCTGATCTTCGAAGAAGAGGAAGATCGGAGAGAAGTTCGCCTTCGTCGCCTTGAGAACCGAGAAGCGATCTTCCTTCGCGGGACCGCGTGTCTTCTCGTGCGGCCGAATCGCCATCGACCCCTCGGGCTCCACTTTGAAGCGAGTGAGGATCCCGGTGCGGACGAAGTCGCGGCCTTCCCAGGAGAAACGTTGCTCCATGAGGTAGATCGCGGGTTCAGGGTCCTGCGCGAGCGTGCCGTCGTTGCGCCACTTCGCGAAGATCTCACCGATCCGCGCGTAACCCGCGTCGCCGTCGCTTTGATCCTTGAGGATCACGCGCACCACGTTCGCGTCGCTACGCCCGAGCAGCGTCTTGCGGTACTCCTCGGAGATGACGTCGTAGGGAGGGGCGAGGAGGCTCTCGAGCGATCCCCGCGAAGCGGGGTACCGAAGGGCGCGAAAGGGTCGGATCTCGGTCATGGACCGGGAAGTTTACCGCCCCTGGCCGCTAGCAGCCCGTGGTGAAAGTCTGCCGGCATTCGCCGAACGCTGCATCCCGCCTGGACTTCTTCGCTCAGGAGCCCGAATATTCCCGATATTCGGGCCCTTCGGCTCATCGCCAGCCGGGCGCATCGCTCGGCTCGGTGCCGCGGCACACTTTCACCACGGACTGCTAGGACTCGAGGTAGCTGATCTTCGTGCTGCCGAGCTGGATGATGTCGCCGGGCTTCAGCACCGAGCGATCGATGCGCCCCGAGTTCAGCAGCGTCCCGTTGCGGCTCTTGAGATCGAGCAGGACGCAGCGGTCCCCCTCGAGTTCGACACGGCAGTGGAAACTCGAGATCCGCGGATCCTTGAGGACGAGATCGTTGCGGGGATGCCGCCCGATCGCGAAGGTCGGTGCGTTCAGAACCACGTCCTCCGTCTTGTCATCGCCGGCTATTCGGAGGGTGCGGGTGACGATCCGCGGCGCCGCCAGTTCGGGAAGCGCGCGCAGCTTTGCGGTGGACTCGCCGGTGTGCACCGGAGGTTCGGGGACATGAGGGGTAACCTCGGCCGCCGCCGCGCGTTCGGGCGGCTGGGGCACGTACTTGTCGGTCGTGCC
>JANNJB010000641.1:0-15483 GCA_031405615.1 Vicinamibacteria bacterium
GACGGCCACGGTCTGCGCACGCATCTCATCGGCGACTTCACCCTCGGGGCGCTGAACTGCTGGGAGAACTGGATGCCGCTCGCCCGCGCCGCGCTTTACGGTCAGGGCGAAGATCTTCACGTTGCCATCTGGCCAGGGTCGCTCCGGAACACCGAAGACCTCACCCGCTTCATCGCGAAGGAGTCGCGCTCCTACGTCCTGTCGGTGTCGGGCCTGATGCGACTCGACGACTTCCCGGAAACGACTCCGCACCGGGCCGCGATCATCTCCGGCCACCGCGGCGGCGACTTCCTGGCCGATGGCGGCTCATGCCTGGCCGGACCCGATGGTGCGTGGGTGATTCCGCCGGTGGTGGGCGAAGAGTGCGTGCGCGTCGCCACCATCGATCATGCCGTGGTCCGGCGAGAGCGTCAGAACTTCGATCCTTCGGGGCACTACTCGCGCCCGGATGTGCTGAAGCTGAGCGTGAACCGCAAGCGTCAGACGTCGGTCGACGTCACCGACTGAGGTCGCGCCGCTTTGGATCTTATTTGGACCGATTCAGGATTTCTTTAGGGACGCGCTGCCCCTGGGCTCGAGAGACTTCCGGTGTTCCCTGAAGGAGGGCCCATGAAGATCTTGAAGTCATTGTTCGTCGCTGTCGTCGCCTCGTTGCCCCTTGCGGCCGCGGCCGAGCCCCAGGATCCCACCGCCGCCGCGACCGCCTGGCCAAAGGACTCGAACTACACGCGCCTGCTCTTCTCGCCGACCGGGCGGCCGCTCGCGAAAGGAACCGGCTATTTCTCCGACCACTACGTCGTGTTCCCCAGCGTCGCCTATGGCCTCACCGACAACCTGAGTATCTCGGGAGGCGTGTCGATCATTCCGTCGCTCGGGTTGAGCGAACAGCTTTTCTACGTGGCTCCCCGTTTCGGGAAACAGTTTTCGGACCGTGTCGCGGTTTCAGCAGGCGTTTTGTGGGCGCGGGGGGGGGAGGGCGAAGACGATCAAGTGGGTGTGGGGTTCGCGATGGCCACCTTCGGCCAGCCCGACAAGAGCCTTACGGTCGGCGCGGGAGCGGCGAGGACCGTGGAGCGCTATACGCAATGGCAGTACGTGAATGGTCGGGAGCGAATCGAAACCATTCGCGACGTGTCGTACACCCCGCTCATCGTCATCGGCGGAACCGCGCGCCTGTCGAGGCGGCTCGCGCTCGTCTCCGAGAACTGGCTGATTCTCCACGACGACTTCAAGTTGAGCGAGCAACCCTTCGCGCTGGGCCTTCGTTTCCTGGGAGACAAGCTCTCGGCGGATGTCGGGGTCATCCTCGTCGGCGAACTGATCGATGAGGGCTTCCCGATTCCGTGGCTCTCGGTCACCTACCACTTCGGCGACAAGAAGTAGGCGGGCCGCTTAGCGGCGAGCGAGCCGGCGGGTCCCGTTCACCGCCTTGCGCACCTGGCCGCCCCCGGCGTCGAGCCTCTTGCGCGCGGCCGGAGCATCGACGCCGAGCAGGCCCATCACGATGGCGGTCTTGACTTCGTCGTCGGCCGCTCGCACCAGGCGGTCCGCTTCCGCCAGGTCGACATCCGCAGCCATGGCCACGATACGTCGAGCGCGATCCTCGAGCTTCTTCGAAGTCTGCCGCAGGTCGACCATGAAGTTCGTGTAGGCCTTCCCGACGCGGATCATGGCGGCCGTGGTGATGGCGTTCAGGACCGCCTTGGTCGCCGAGCCGGCCTTGAGGCGCGTCGAGCCGGTCAGGACTTCGGGGCCGGTGCGAATCGCGATGACCACGTCGGCGAACGAAGAGAGGCGGGCCTGGGGGGCGCAGGTGACCAGCACGGTCTTCGCCCGCCGGGCCCGCGCCTTCTTGAGCGCGGCGCGCACAAAGGGAGTCACCGAACTCGCGGAGATGCCGATGACCACGTCCTTCGAGGTGACGGTGGACACCGCCTTCTCGCCGTGATCGGCTCGATCTTCGGATCCTTCCCTCGCGCGGAAGACCGCTTCTTCGCCTCCCGCCATGACGCCCACGATCTGGTCCGGCATCGTTCCGAAAGTCGGCGGGCACTCGGCCGCCACGAGCACCCCGAGCCGGCCGCTCGTGCCCGCTCCCACGAAGATGGTCCGTCCGCCCTTCGAGAACGCCTTCGCGACCAGTCGCGCCGCGGAGGCCACGTCCCGCGCCTTCTTCTTCGCCTCGATCAGGGCCAGGCGGTCCTCATCGAGGAGAAGCGTCACCACTTTTTCGGTCGCCATGCGGTCGAGGTTCATGGACTTCGGATTCCTGGACTCGGTGAGCAGACGCGACCAGTGCGAGTGGGGAAGAGTGCGGGTCCGAGAGGGGCCCGCCTTGGTGGTATGTCGCATCGCTATGTTCTCCCCGCTTCCGCGCGCACTCCCGCGAGCGCCCTCGCGAAGCCCTTCTTCTCATCCAGTTTCATCGACCGCTCGATCTGAATCCGCTGCGCCTGCGGGCTGCCCGCGCCGTGGAGCGACTCGGTGAGGTAGCCAACGGCGTTTCGTCCCATGGTCATGTTCTCGATCAGGCGGAGCATGCGCGCCCGCGCCTCGGCGTCGCCTGGAGAGCGCCCGCGAAGCAGACGCTTCAGGAGTGGGCCGGTCTCCGGGCTCGCGAAATCCCGCTCCGAACGCAGCGTGGCCACGAGGCCCCCCGCGAGGTCCCGAGCCAGTCGGCCGAGTTCGAAGGGGAAACGGGTGACGTTCTGTTTGCAGACGTTGGCGAGAACGTCGTCGTTGATGAAGTTCCCGGCGCGGGTGGGCCGCGACTCGTGGGATGCCGCGATGCCCGCTCCGTAGATCGTTTCGTTGAGGTGCGTCATCTCCACGAGCTTGTCACGGACATGGGATGCCTTCGCGACACCGTTCATCTCCGCGATTGCGGCGGCCGCGCCGATCAATACATCCCCCGCGCCACCGCGTTGATCGAAGGACGGATCACCGGATGGTCGACCGGCTCGGCGATGCGCTCGCCCATGAAGAAGACACGGAGCTTCCGGCCGCGGAGGCTTTTGGTGTATTCGGCGCCGGATCGAAGAGGAGGGACCTTCATTCGGGCCCTCCAGTCTACGACCGCTTAAAGGAATCTTTTATCGAACGGTTCGGGGAGCAGGGTCGCGAGGCGCATAGTCTTCTTGTGCCCCTTGAGGTCCGCGATGTGGACCCAGATGTTCCCGCACAGTTCCCACAACACCTGACGGCACGAGCCGCAGGGCGGCGTCACCATGTGTGAGTCGGCCACCACCGCGATGGCGGTGAATTTCCGAAAACCCTCGGACACCGCCTTGAACACCGCGATTCGTTCCGCGCACAGGGTCAGGCCATAGGTGGCGCTTTCGACGTTGCAGCCGGTGATGATCTCGCCGTCCGCGGTGAGAAGGGCCGCGCCCACCTTGAAGTTCGAGAAGGGCGCCATGGCGAGCTTGCGCGCGTCTCGCGCGTAGTCGGAGAGGCCGGCGAGAGGCGGCGTCGCGGTTTTTCCCGTCTTCATTTCATGTTCCCGATGGTCGCGCGCAGAGCCGCGACGAATTTTCCTTCGGCTTTCCGGCTCTCTTCGAGAACCGACTCGTGGGACAAGACCTCGCCGCCGTGGTCGGAGGCCGCGTTGGTGATGCACGAGACGCCGATCACCTTGATTCCCATGTGCCGCGCCGCGATGGTTTCGAGCACGGTGGACATGCCGACCGCGTCGGCCTCGAACAGGCGGAACATCTTTATCTCGGCGGGGGTTTCGTAACTCGGGCCAAGCAGGCCCACGTACACCCCTTCGTGCACCGTGGCGTGAGCGGATCGGAAAGCGGCGAGGGTGGCGCCCCTCAGTTCGTAGTCGTAGGGCTGCGACATGTCGGGGAAGCGCGGGCCGAGTTCGGGGTCGTTCGGGCCATGGAGCGGATTGCGACCGGTGAGGTTCAGGTGATCGCGCAGGACCATGAAGTCGCCGGGTTTGTAGAGCTTGTTCACCGCGCCCGCGGCGTTGGTGAGGACGATCGCGGAAACCCCGAGGCGACCGAGCACGCGCACGGGATACACCACCTGCTGGTCCGAATAACCCTCGTAGAAATGAACTCGGCCGGACATCACGGCCACGGGGACGCCCGAGATCTCGCCCAGCACCAGTTCGCCCTTGTGCCCTTCGGCGGTGGGACGGGGGAAGTGGGGAATCTCCGCGTAGGGGATGTGGATCGCGTTCTCGACGGAGTTGCCGAAGGCGGCGAGGCCGGAGCCGAGGACCACGCCGACCCGCGGGGCGAGGGGCGCCCCGGCCCGCGCGCGGATAGCCGCCACCGCCTCGTCGGCCTGGGCTGAGGGACGGCTCGCGCCTTTCGGGGCTTCCGGTTTGGCTTCAAGGCTCATCACTGGGGATGATAGTTCGCCGTGGCCGCAAACCCCCGCGCTATGCTCCCTTTCAGCTAGGAAAGCCGTCTCTAGAGACCCCTCCTCAAAGGAGCCCGAGTGCAGAACCTGATTTCGTTCGTCGGCATGTTCGTCCTGATCGGACTGGCCTGGCTGTTCTCGGAGAACCGGAGGAAGTTCCCCTGGCGCGTCGTCATCTGGGGTCTGGCGCTCCAGCTGACCTTCGGCTATCTCGTACTTTCCTGGGAGCCGGGGAAGCGTGTCTTCCAGAAGCTGAACGAGGTTTTCACGGCCCTTCTCTCCTTCTCGACCGAGGGCGCCAAGTTCGTCTTCGCCTCTTTTGGGAGCATGGGCAGCGGTTCGCTCCAGGACTTTCTGACCCGCGTGGGCAGGGAGTCGAGCGACCCCGCGGTCCAGGCCGCGGTGAACACCGGCACGGTGCCGGGCTTCTCGTTCGCGTTCCAGGTGCTGCCGACCATCATCTTCTTCTCCGCCCTGCTTTCGATCCTCTACTACCTCGGGATCATGCAGAAGGTGGTCGTGCTCTTCGCGAAGATCATGTCGAAGACCATGCGCGTCTCCGGGGCCGAGTCCCTTTCGAACTCCGCCAACATCTTCGTCGGTCAGACCGAGGCTCCCCTGGTGGTGGCGCCCTACATCGAGAAGATGACGCGCTCCGAACTGATGGCGATCATGGTCGGCGGCTTCTCCAACACCGCGGGCGGCGTGCTCGGCGCGTACGTGATGATGCTCCAGGGATACTTCCCGGAGATCGCGGGCCATCTGATCACTGCGTCCTTGCTCTCCGCGCCCGCCGCCTTCATTTTCGCCAAGGTCCTGGTGCCCGAAACCGAGGAGCCGCTCACCCGCGGTGAAGTGAAGATGGACGTGAAGGTCCAGGACGCGAACATCCTCGATGCGGTCTCGAACGGCACCACGGTGGGCTGGCAGCTCGCGATCAACGTCGGCGCGATGCTCATTTCGTTCGTGGCGCTCGCCGCGCTGCTCAACTACGGCTTCGCCTGGTTCGGCGGTTACTTCCGCGACGACGCGGGCATCCTCCAGTTCGACTTCATGCTCCTCTTCGCGATCGCGGCTCTTCTCTACATGGACAAGTTCAAGCCGGTGACGGAGGATCGCGGCTGGTTCCTTCTGGCTGCCGTGGTCCTGGGGTCGGCTTTGAGCGGCGCCCTCTTCGGGCCTGCGCTGGCCTCGGCGGTGGGTTTTGTCGGCACCTTCGCCTGGCTGCCTCTCTTCCTGCGCTCGGGCGAAGACCGCGGCTTCGGCAAGGCGGGCTACATTGTTCTTGGCGTCATCGCCCTGATGGCCAACATCGGCTACTTCGGTTTCGGCCCGATGGAGGACACGACGCAGCTCTCGATGCAGCTCGTCCTCGGCTGGCTGCACTGGCCGGTGGCCTTCATCATGGGCGTGCCCTACCAGGACTGTCTCGCGGTCGGGAAACTCCTCGGCGAAAAACTCGTGCTCACCGAGTTCGTGGCCTATCTCGACCTCGCCGCCCTACTCGGCCAGGCCAGCCGCGGTGAGGCGCCGATGCTCGACCCGCGCTCGATCGTGATCCTCACCTACGCGCTGTGCGGCTTCGCTAACTTCGCCTCGATCGGAATCCAGATCGGCGGCATGTCGCCCCTCGCTCCATCGCGCCGCCAGGACATCGCCCGTCTCGGCTTCAAGTCGATGGTGGGCGGCGCTCTTGCCACCTTCATGATCGCCTGCGTGGCGGGGGTCTTCTACACGGGCCAGTCGACGCTGGGAATCAAGCCCTAGTGTCCCGCACCGTAAATCCGCGTTACATGCGAGTGTCGAGGCGCCCGGAGGGCAAGGCGCTGAGGAGGTCGCATATTGGACATATGCAACGACGAACAACGCGGCCATCCGGGATGCATCGGCGCTCCCATGTGACGCGCATTTACGGTGCTGGACACCAATGACGCCCCTCCTGCGGGCGCAGGTGGCCCTGCTCGCCGCCACCGCGGCTTCCGCCACGGTTTCGGTGTTCGCCTCCCAGGTCGGACTCGCCCTCATCGCCATCCTCCATCTGATCCGGACGATTCGCCGCGAGACCCGGGGCTTCGCGCTCCCCATCGACGCCGCGGTTGGCGCCTTCGCGATCTGGACATTCATGTCCGCCGCCTTCGCTCCGTCGCCGATCGCCGCTCACGAGAGTGCCAAGAAGCTCGTGTTGTTCCTGCTTCTCTACTTCGCGGCCGAAGCGCTGCGGAGCGAAGCCTGCCGCGAGTTGCTCACAGACGCCATGCTGATCGGCGGCCTCGCCCTCTCCACCCTCGCGGTGCTTCAATATGCCTTCCTCGGCTACGACACCATGGACAGCCGGCCGAGATCGTTCCTTGGCCACTACATGACCGCGTCGGGGGTCACCGCCATATTGCTGATCGTGGCCGCTCATCGCCTTCTCTCGATGCCGCGGCCCATCCGGGTCACCGCACCCGCCCTGAAGCTATGCGGCGCGGTGGTCGCGATCGCGGTCGCGGTGATGCTGGCGTATCGCACGGGCCTGATGCCCACCGAGGTCGAGCGCGTGGCCATTCTCGCCGTTGGCCTTATCGCGTGCCGCCGTGCCTGGAAGGGCCTGTCATGGCCGGACGCCTCTTTGTCAGGCACACTCGCGTTGGTGATGGCGCCGATCGGCGGTCTGGCGCTTCTGCTCTCGCGCACCCGCAGCGCCTGGCTCGGTGTGATCGCCGGCCTCGCGGTGCTCGCGTGGATGAAGAAGCCGCGACTGCTCCTCTTCCTGCCCGCGGCCCTCGCGGTCATCCTGGTTCTTTCCCCGCGCACGATCATCGATCGCATCACCGTCACCGACGCCAGCAGCTGGGACCGCTACTACATGTGGCAGGCCGGCCTGGACATGATCATGGACAAGCCGATCTTCGGCCAGGGCACGGGCATGATCCTCGAGGTCTATCCCAAGTTCCGCTGGCAGGGGGCGCCCAACCCCAACGCGCCGCATCTTCACAACAACTTCATCCAGGTCGCGGCTGAGCGAGGCCTGCCGAGCCTGGTGTTCCTCGGATGGATCCTGTTCCTGCTCGCGCGGGAAGCGTGGCGGGTCCGCATGACCTCGCCCTTTGGCGCCCTCGTCCTCGCGGTTCTCGCGACCACCCTCACCTCCGGGATGTTTGAATACACTCTCGGCGACTCCGAAATCTTCATGCTGATCCTCCTTCTGAGCGCCCTGCCTTTCTCCATCCGCTTCGCTCAGAAAGAGCCGGAGCTTGCGGAGACCCGCGGGGACGCGCCCTTCCCGTCGTCGTCGCCGGGCTCGGATCTGGTCCTCGAGCAGTGAAGACGCCGCTCGAGGCCCATCGGGTCGAAGCGATCCTGGACGCCCTCAAGGACAGGGGCGTCGTCGTGGTCGGCGACGTGATGCTCGATGTCTTCGTCTTCGGCCAGGTCACGCGCATCTCGCCCGAGGCTCCGGTTCCGGTTGTGCGGGTGACTTCCGAGACCGAACGGCTCGGGGGCGCTGCCAACGTGGCCCTGAACGTGAAATCGCTCGGGGGCAAGGCGGCGCTCGTGGGTGTGGTGGGAGACGACAGCGCGGGCGCGCACCTTTTGCGGGCCGCTCGGGCTCTAGGCGTCGATGCGCGGCTCATAGCCCTGCCCGGCCGTCCCACCACGGTGAAGACGCGCATCATGGCGCATCAGCAGCAGATGGTGAGGACGGATCGCGAGGTCGCCGACCCCATCGACGCCGCGACGGAGGCGAAGCTCCTCGCCCAGATCGACAAAGTGCTCAAGAAGGGCTCAGCCCTCATCGTCTCCGACTATCAGAAGGGTGTGGTGACCCGCTCGTTCATGCGCGCGTTGATCGCGCTCGCCGCGAGTCGCGGGGTCCGCGTCCTTGTCGATCCCAAGGTCCGGAACATTCACCACTTCAAGGGCGCGTTCCTGGTGACCCCGAACCAGAAGGAAGCAGAGCAGATCAGCGGCATCGCCATCCGCACCGATGGAGATGCCGAGCGCGCGGTGCGGAGAATCGCCCGCATCGCGGGGACTCGGGGCGCCCTGGTCACGCGCGGTGAAGAGGGTATGTCGCTCGGCCTTCGCGTCGGTCGCCGGTTTTCGTACTGGCATGTGAGGGCCACCGCGCGGGAAGTCTTCGATGTGACCGGCGCGGGCGACACCGCGATCGCGACCCTGGCCCTCGGGCTCGCCGCGGGCGCTTTGCCTCACGAGGCGATGGCGCTTTCGAATCTTGCCGCGGGTGTCGCGGTAGGGAAGCTCGGCACGTCGAGCGTCTCGCCTGCGGAAATCCGCGCCGCGCAGTGAAGGTCGCAATCGTCGGAGCCGGCCCCGCGGGCTCGATGGCTGGTCTCGAGTTCGCGAAGAAGGGCGCGTCGGTTTCGATCTTCGATCCTTCGCACCCGCGGGAGAAGCCCTGCGGAGGGGGACTCACCGGGAAAGCCCTGGCCCTGCTCCCCGCTGGTCCCGCGCACGACCCGCTTCCCGCGCGCAGGGTGCAGAACTGCCGCTTCGACACCGCGCGCGGCCTGATGATCGAGCTGGACCTGGGCGAGCCGGTGGGGATCGTGTCGCGGGCCGACTTCGACGCGTGGCTCCTGCGCCGGGCGGTCGAAGCGGGCGCGCGACATATCAATGATCGGATCACGAACGTGGACGCTTCGGGCCGCGTGAAGTCGCTCGGCGGTCTCGAGGACACATTCGATCTCATCGTGGGCGCGGACGGCGCCAATTCCCTCGTGCGCCGCACCTTTCTGAGCGCCACACCGAAGGAGCGCCGATGGATGGCCTGCGGATGGTTCGCGCGCGGCGATTCCGAGATGGTGGTGCGCTTTCTCGAGGGGGTCGAGGGCTACTTGTGGCTCTTCCCCCGTGCCGGCCATGTGGGTGTCGGCATCGGCGCGCCGCTCGGCCATCCTCCGACCCGGGATCTCCTCGCCCTGCTCGAACGCGAGGTCGCACGCGCCTTTCCTGCGATGGCCCGCGACGAAGACACGCCGTACTACGCTCACACCATTCCTTCGCCGGGAGAAGATGGCGCGACTCTGCGTGAGATGTCCGGGGAGAAGTGGGCGCTGGTCGGCGACGCGGCGGCCATCGCGGACCCGATCACCGGCGAGGGGATCTTCTACGCGCTGCGCTCGGGGCAACTGCTCGCCGAGACGATGATGGCGGGCGGCTCGCCGCGGGCCTATGCCGAGGGGGCGATGGAGGATTTCGGCCACGACCTCATGCGCGCGGCCCGCCTCTACAAACGCTTCTTCGCGCCCGGCTTCACCGATCGAATGCTCGACTACGCCAACCGATCGCCGGCGCTGTCCAGAGTGATGGTCGATCTGGTCCTCGGAAAGCAGGACTACATGTCCCTCAAGCGACGCCTCGTGATGACGCTGCCCCGCTTCGGATGGGACCTCGCGACCGCTCCCCTTCGAAAACTGTAGGGGCACGCTGCGCGTGCCCCGTCACCCGCGGCCGTCGCCCTACGTCCGATGCAACACCGTCACCGGATTCGCCTTCGTAGCCCGACGAGCCGGCAGGAACGAAGCGAGGAGAGCCACCGCCGCAAGAACCAGCGCCGCCCCGCCGAGTGCTAACGGATCGCTGGCCTGAACTCCATAGAGAAGCGAACTCACCGAACTGCCGAGCGCCAGTGACGCGCCGATGCCGAGGACGAGTCCGGTCAGGGTCAGACGAAATCCCCGGCCGAGCACGAGGTTCATCACGTCGCGGCTCTGCGCGCCAAGCGCCATGCGCACCCCGATCTCGGTCGCGCGCTGGCTGACCGAGTAAGCCATCACGCCATATAGCCCCACCGCGGCCAGAAGCAGCGCCAGAGCCGAATACACGGTCATCAGCCGCATCAGGAAGCGCGGCTGGCCGAGCGCGCGATTCACCATGAACTCCATGCTGTAGATCTTCCACATCGGCTGTTCGGGGTCGACGCTCCACACCGCGGAACGCACCGCGTTCGTCATCGCCATCGGATCGCCCTCCGTGCGCACCACCAGCGAGTTGAAGATGTGCGGCTGCTGGGCCTGGAAGGCGTAGGCCTGCATCCGGTCGCGATCGGCGGGACCGTAGTGCTTCACGTCGCCAACCACGCCGATGATTGTCGCGGTGATGGGGTTCTTGGTGTCGGGGAAGTGGATGGTCCGCCCGACCGGATCTTCGTTCGGCCAGTAGCGGTCGGCCATCCGGCGCCCGATCACCACAACCGGAGTCGTAGACGGTCCGTCCTGCTCGGTCATCGCTCGTCCGCGAAGGAGCGGAATGCCCATGGTTTCGAAGTAGTGGGTGTCCGCGAAGTTGATGAGAAGGCGCGGAGCATCCTCTTTCGAGGCGGGCGGTGCGCCCGGGATCTCGTACACCACCGACGAACCGTTTCCCCCGAAGGGCACCGCCCGGACGACGGAGGCCGACTTGACGCCCGGCGTCACCCGAACGCGTTCGACGATCTGGCGGTGCGCCTCCCACTGCTGCGCGCCATCGGGATACTTGTTCGCGGGCAGGCGGTATTCGAGAGTGAGCAGGTTCTCGGTCCTAAAACCCACATCGACCTGCGTGAGCTTCTGGAAGCTGCGGAGCATCAGGCCGCTGCCCACGAGCATGACGAGGGTGAGCGCGACCTGGGCCACCACGAGCGCGCCGCCGAGCCGAGTCTTCGCCGGCCCTTCGCCCCCGCGTCCGCCTTCCTTGAGCGTGCCGCTGAGGTTCGGCCGCGAAAAGCGAATGGCCGAGAACGCGCCGAAGAGAACACCGGTGAAAGCCGAAATGGCGAAGGTGAAAGCGAGCACCGAGGCGTCGAGACCGGGCTCGATTCCGCCCGGCAACGGTGCAGGGGCGGAAGCCATGAGGGCTTGGAGGCCGAAGTAACCGATGGCCAGTCCGAGGATCCCTCCGGCCGCCCACAGCAGCGCGGTTTCCGTGAGCATCTGTTTCACCAGACGTCCGCGGCCAGCACCCAGAGCGGCGCGCGTGGCGATCTCGGTTTGTCGCGCCGAGGCGCGGGCGAGCATGAGATTCGCGAGATTGGCGCAGGCGATCAGAAGGACGAAGGCGACCGCGCCCATCAGGACCAGAACCATCTGGCGGACGTTGGACACAACGATGTCACGCAGCGGCTGGGCCTGAAGCCCGCGTCCTTCGCCCGCCGCCGGATACTCCTTCGCGAGGCGAGCGGCGATGGTCTTGAGTTCGGTGCGGCCCTCTTCGAGGCTGACTCCGGCCTTGAGTCTCGCGATCGGTCCGACGAGGCCGGTTCCCCGGTTGGTGTAGGCATTCGCGGCGCTGAAGACCGGCCAGGTGTGATGCGGCATCCACACCTCGACCTCGTCGAAGGGGAAGCGAAAACCGCGAGGCAGGATGCCTATGACGGTGAAGGGCGCGTTGTTGAGGACGATCGATTTGCCGACGATCTGCGGGTCGCCGCCGAAGACGTTTTGCCAGGATTCGTACTGGAGGATGCAAACGGGAGCCGCAGAGAGGGCGTCGTCGCCCGGATTGAAGCCGCGGCCGATGGTGGGTTCAACGCCCACGATCTTGAAGAAGTTGTCGGACACGAAGCCGCCGCGCACGCGTTGGGGTTCGCTTCGGCCGGTGAGATTGACGCTCTGGGGAACCATGGCGGAGAACCCTTCGAAGAGGGTCTGCTGTTTCTGGATGTCCTCGAAGTCGGGGAAGGAGACGAACTGCTGCTGGCCTTTCGCGTCGGCCCCTGAGATCGAGAGGAGTCGCTCCGAGGCGGGCAGGGGCAGGGGTTTGACGAGCAGCGCGTTCACGATGCTGAAGATCGCGGTGTTGGCGCCGATGCCGAGCGCGAGAGTCAGCACGGCCACGAACGTGAAGCCGGGCGTGCGCGAGAGCATGCGGGCGCCGTAGCGTGCGTCGTTCCAGAGGGTTTCCATGAGGCCGTCTCCTTTGCGCTTCGGATGTCCGTCGCGTTGGGTTTGTTTGTGGGTGAGATCGAACCAGCCGAGGCGCAGGGCGAGGGCCCCGGCGTGGCGGCAGTACCAGAAGGCGGCGCGACTGGGGCTCTTCGCGGCGCGCACGCGCCATTCCTCTTCGAGGTCGCCGATCACCGACTCGCGCAGGTGGCGGGGGACGGCGCTCTCGAGCCAGTCGAGCGCGAAACGAGGCGGTTGGTCGGGGTTGATCACGCTTCGCGCCTCTTGGGCTCGAGGCCCTCCCACATGCTGCGAAGCGCGGCCCACGAGTATTCGAGGGCCTTGGCTCCCGCGGGTTTCACTTCATAGAAGCGTTTGGCGCGTCCCCCGCGTTCAGCGGTGGCATCGGCCAGCCAGGACTTCAGGTAGCCCTTCTCCTCAAGACGGTCGAGGGTGACGTACAAAGCGCCCCGCGCCACGCTGCGCGAGGTGCGGTCTTCGATCTCCTGCCGGATCGGAACCGCGTACGCTTCGCCCTCGAGCCGCATCACGGCCAGAAGTACGAGCTGCTCGAATTCGCCAAGGGGTGCCGGGGAGTTCATTTTCTTGAAGGCCTCGTGTGATTGCCTACATTCTAGGCATAAGACGCGGACGCCAACCAAAAGGTTCCCCGCTCCTTCACAAAACGGTCGCTGAGTACAGACGAACGCAGCTCTGTCGAAGCGACCCCGCGATGGCTACGCGGTCTTCTTCTCCGTGAACGCGGAATAGAGCATCGCGATACCGGTGTAGAGCACCACCGCCGCTACACCCCACCGAAGCGTGTCCATCGGGAGGGACTTCACGATGTAGGCCGCGATGAGCACGGCGGGGAAGCCGCCGATGGCCAGGCCAAGAGCCGACTTGAGGCTGTACGACCCCTTGTCAACGAAGGGCTTGGTGGCGCCGGTCATGAGAAACGCGCACGACCCCATCATGATCGGGAAGGCCGCGCGTTCGTTCATGCCGATGAAGGAGACGAGGAGCAGGCACGGCGCATAGAGGCCGACGCCGATGGTCATGAGCGCGCCGAGAATGAGATTGCCGACGACCGCCACCACCAGCATCGCCCCCGAGACGCCGATGGCCTCGCCGCTGCTCGCGAGGTATCCGAGGTTCTTCGCCGCGAAGAGTCCAGCGCCCGCGACAAGCGCCGTGCCCATGCCGATCTGGATGTAGTGGCGCGGCCAGCCCGCGACCACCTTCGCGCCGAAGAACGCTCCCACGAACGCGGCGAGGATCATGAGCACCAGGGTCAACGGATCGACCAGCACGGCCCCGATGAAGATGAAGGCCTGGGTGATGGTGGGAATGGTGTGACCGATGTTGAGGGTGCCGGGGATCCACTCGTCCTTTACCAGCTTCCACGCCTTGAACATCGCGGTGGTGGGCGCGTACGAGCCGATGCCGAGGGTGTCGAGGAAGTTCGTGACGAAGCCGATGCCGATGTCGATCGGCCCCGGCATTCCTTCCGCCAGTTTCCGCTGCGCGCCCTGGTACCACGTGTAGATGTAGAACACCACGAACACACCGAGGGCGATGAGCAGGGCTTTGATTGGATCCATGGTCGACGGGACTCCTGTTTGAGGGTTGCCGGGAGGTTACCCTGTGAACGGGTGTGGTTGCATGGCGGGCGCGCGCATGGCAACGTGCGGCTCACCCCGAAATCGCTCAGGAGAAACGATATGAAGAGACCAATGCCAATGGCCGCGTGGTTCATGGCCAGCCTGCTGGTGGTTCTGGCCGGATCACCCCTGCTTGCCCAGCCGGCGGCGAAGAAGAAGGCCGCTTCCGGACCGCTGGTGTGGGAGGGCTCATCGGTGGGTATGTCGGGCGAGCGCCTCGACCGGATCTCGAAGACGATGCAGCGCTACGTCGCGGAGGGTCGGGTCGCGGGGACGGTCACCTATTTGATGCGCCGCGGCAAACTCGTGCAGTTCGAGGCCACCGGCCTCGCCGATATCGAAGGCAACGTGCCGATGCGAACCGACACGATCTTCCGCATCGCGTCGATGAGCAAGGGGCCGGTGAGCATCGCGGCGATGATCCTGATCGAGGAGGGAAGGCTCAGCCTCGAAACGCCGGTATCGCGTTTCTTCCCCTCGTTCAAGAAGACCACGGTCGCGCTGCGGCCGCCCGGGGGAGCGCTGCCCGACTTGCCGGTGACGATCGTGCCCAGCAAGCGCGAGATCAACGTGCGCGACCTGCTCACCCACACCGCGGGTCTCGGCTACGGATACGGCCCGGCGGCCGCGCAGTGGAAAGCCGCGGGGATGCAGGGCTGGTACCTCGCTGACCGCGCCGAGCCGATCGCCACCATCGTCGACCGCATCGCCGCCCTGCCCCTCGACGCCCAGCCCGGCGAGGAGTACGTCTACGGCTACGCCACCGACGTCCTCGGCGCGGTGGTGGAGAAGGCTTCGGGCCAGCCACTCGACGTCTTCCTGCGCGAGAGGATCTTCGACCCGCTCAAGATGGTCGACACCTCGTTCTTTCTGCCCGCGGACAAGCGAGCGCGTCTCGCCACGGTCTACTCCGCCAAAGAAGATGGCTCGATACAACGAGCCCCGGAAGAGGGCATGGGCCAGGGCGCTTATGTCGACGGACCGCGCCAGTGTTTCGGCGGTGGCGCAGGACTTCTCTCCACGGCGTCTGACTATTCACGTTTCATCCGCATGCTCGCGGGGGGAGGGTCGCTCGAAGGTGTCCGCATTCTGGCGCCGAAGACGGTGGCGTTGATGACGTCGAACTTCGTGAGCAACCTTTACAACTCCGGCCGCACCGGCTTCGGCCTCGGTTTCGAAGTGGTAGAGCACATGGGCCGCTCCGGCCGCTACGGCTCTGAGGGCGCATTCGGCTGGGGAAGTGCCTACTACTCGAACTACTGGATCGACCCCCAGGAAGACATGCTCGGCCTCTACTTCTCGCAGCTCGTTCCGAATGGAGGGCTGGACCTCCAGAACAAATTCAGAACAATGGCCTACGCCGCGATTGAAGTCCTCGGCAAGTGACGGCGGATCGGCAATGGCAACCCGCCGTCATCGCGAGGAGCCCGTCGAAAGGCGAAGCGACGACGCGATCCTCAGGCTTGGTAGTGGTGGCCCGCGTGGCCAAGGAGCGAGTGGGCTTGCTGCGCTGGGGACGGCGGGTGCGTCGCACTTGGACGCGCCACGAGGGAATCGTGTGCTCCTTACCCGCC
>JANNJB010000642.1:0-3247 GCA_031405615.1 Vicinamibacteria bacterium
GCGAAGCGCGGTCCTTCACCTTGCCCAGCTCATTGGACACCCACGTCACCCCCGCGCAGGCGGGGGCCTAGCGCGAAGATCCGTTTCCAGCCGCGAATCTCCGTAACGTTTCCGAACCGCGAAACGCCGTCCCCGCGAAACCAAACACCGAACCGCCGGGGGCCGCGCAGCGGGCCCCGACACATGCCATAGACTCCGCGCAATGCCCCCCGCGACGCGTGAACACGAGCGGCTTGCCGAAAAAGACGGTTCCCTCGCCACCTGGCGTCACTGGGGACCGTACGTCTCCGAGCGTGCGTGGGGGACGGTCCGCGAGGATTATTCGGCGGACGGCAATGCCTGGGCTTACTTCCCGCACGCCCAGGCCCGCTCGAAAGCGTATCGATGGGGCGAGGACGGCCTCGCCGCGATCTGCGACCGTTACCAGATCCTCTGCCTGGCCCTCGCTTTCTGGAACGAACGCGACCCCTTCCTGAAAGAACGCCTCTTCGGCGTCGTTCCCTCCGAAGGCAACCACGGCGAGGACGTCAAGGAGTACTACTTCTACCTCGACAACCTCCCGAGCCACGCGTACATGAAGTGGCTCTACAAGTATCCCCAGCGCGAGTACCCCTACGAAGATCTCGTCCGCGAGAACCAGGCGAGGCGAGGGGAGGGCCCCGAGTACGAACTGCTCGACACCGGGATTTTCGACGACGACCGCTACTTCGACATCGAAGTCGAATACGCCAAGGACAACGCCGAAGACATCGTGATGAGAGTCCGCGCTCACAATCGCGGTCCCGACGACGCACCCCTGCATGTCCTCCCGCATATGTGGTTCCGCAACAGCTGGAGCTGGGGCTCCAAAGCCGATCCCCAGCCGCGGATCGTGCCCGGCGCCTCGGGCCCGGGCTTTGTCAGCCTGACCGCCGACGATCGTGAACTCCTGCCGCCGAGGCAGCTCCCGTTTCAGTACAAGCTCGGTCCCCGTCATCTCTTCGGCCCCACCGGTGTCGAGGCCGCTCTCTTCACCGACAACGAAACAAACGCCGCCGCGTGTTACGGCGAAGGTGCCTCCAGCCGATCGCCTTTCACCAAGGATGCCTTTCACCGCCACGTCGTCTCGGGCGAAGACTCGATCAATCCCGAGAACTTCGGAACCAAATCCGCGCTTCACTACCGCGTCGTGGTTCCCGCGCGGGGAAGTGTCGACCTTTGTTTCCGCTTCTCCAACCAGTTCCACCCGGATCCCATCGGCACCGTGCCCGCGGTGATCGACAAGCGGCGCGCCGAGGCGGACGAGTTCTACGCCGCCATCCACCCGAAACAAGCGAGCGACGACGAGAAGCTGATCCAGCGCCAGGCCTTCGCCGGCATGTTGTGGACCAAGCAGATCTACCTCTTCGATGTGAATGTCTGGCTCGAAGGGGATCGCGCTGACTGGCCTCCGCCGGACTCGCGCAAGCAAATCCGCAATTCGCACTGGCGTCATCTCAACTCCATGCGCATCATGTCGATGCCGGACAAATGGGAATACCCGTGGTTCGCGGCCTGGGATCTCGCGTTCCACTGCGTGCCTCTCGCCGCCATCGACCCCGAGTTCGCGAAAGAGCAGCTCTGGCTCCTCCTCTTCGAACAGTTCCAGCATCCTTCCGGCCAGATCCCGGCGTACGAGTGGGAGTTCTCCGACCTCAATCCGCCAGTGCAGGCGTGGGCGGTGTGGCGGGTCTACAACATGGACCGCCTGCGCAGCGGCAAGGCCGACCGCCTCTTCCTCGAGAAGTGTTTCCACAAGCTCCTGATCAACTTCGCCTGGTGGGTCAACAAGGTCGACCGCGAAGGCAACAACGTTTTCGAGGGCGGTTTCCTCGGCCTCGACAACATCACCGTCATCGACCGATCCGAAAAACTCCCGCACGGCGCCATCCTCGAGCAGTCGGACGCCACCGGCTGGATGGGCATGTTGTGCCTGCAGCTCATGCGCATCTCCCTTGAGCTTGCCCGCGAGAACAAGGCTTACGAAGCGCTCGCCACCAAGTTCTTCCAGCACTACATCTACGTGGGCGCGGCCATGAAGCGCATGGGCGGCCGCAACTATCAGCTCTTCGACGAAGCCGATGGTTTCTTCTACGACGTCCTCCGCTTTCCAGACGGCGCCTTCGAGAAGTTCCGCGTGCGTTCGCTCGTGGGCCTCGTGCCGCTCTACGCGATCGAGCGGCTCGAGGAGAAGTGGATGGCGCCGTTCAAGGAGTTCACCGAAGGGCTCATCTGGTTTGTGCGCAACAAGTCTCACGTGGTGCAAAACGTCTGCTATCCGCTGAACCGCGACGGCGCCACCACCCACGTTCTCGCCATCGTCGACCCCGAACAGACGCGGCGTCTGCTCGACCGCGTCTTCGACCCTAATGAGTTCTGGTCCGAGTTCGGCCTGCGCAGCATGTCCAAGGTCCACGAGCGCGAGCCCTTCCATTTCGGGGAACGCACGGTGAACTACGAGCCGGCCGAGGCCGAGGCCAAGATCAAGGGCGGCAACTCCAACTGGCGCGGCCCGATCTGGTTCCCGACCACGTTCCTGATGATCGAGGCCCTGCGCAAACTCGGCACCGCGTACGGCCCCACGTTCAAGGTTCGGGTGGGCGGGCAGGACGGCGAGGAGAAACCGCTCTTCGACGCGGCAAAAGCCATGGCCGACCGCCTGATCTCGATCTTCGCCCGCGGCGCGGACGGAAGAAGGCCGTGCCACGGCCGGCGCGAGAAATTCCAGACCGATCCGCACTGGCGCGACCTCATCCTCTTCTATGAGTACTTCCACGGCGACACCGGCGAAGGACTGGGCGCCTCCCACCAGACCGGCTGGACCGGCCTCGTGGCGAGCCTCATCGACGAATGGCGGAAGCCGCCGCAGGAGAGTTCACGTTGAGGTGTCCGCGAGTGAGACGCCTCCCTATGCGACGCGACCGATTCACTCGGGCGCGTCGCGCATCACAGACTCCGCGGATCACTCGCGGACGGGGGATCCAAGGGGGGCCGGGTCCGTGTCTGGCCCCCCTTGGACTCAACAACGCCGAGTGGCGGAAGCCGCCGCAGGAGAGTTCACGTTGAGGTGTCCGCGAGTGATACGCCTGCAGAGAAACCCGTGCGGGTACGCGACATTTCACGCGATTTTTGAAGTCGAGCCTTTGGGCGAGGAGGGAGCTTGGTCCCGTGGGCGAGCGGCATGCCCATCCTGCGGGATTTTGAGCGCGAGTCGCAAGATCGTTGCGCG
>JANNJB010000643.1:0-4508 GCA_031405615.1 Vicinamibacteria bacterium
CGCCATGAAGCCCGACATCCATCCCAAGTACGTCGAAACGCCCGTCCATTGCGCCTGCGGCGCCAACTGGAAGACCCGCTCGACCAAAGCCGAGATCCGCGTCGAAATCTGCTCGACCTGCCATCCCTTCTTCACCGGCAAGCAGCGCCTCGTGGACTCGGCCGGCCGCATCGAGCGTTTCACCAAGAAATTCGCCAAGCGCGCCGGCGCTCCCACCGCCTAGCTCTTCGGGTTTCTCGGGAGTCACGCGTCCGCAGAGGAGTCTTTCAGTTCGGGTCAAGGACGGCCTCCTCGCGGAACACCGTCTTGCCGCAACGTCTGAACGAACCACGAAGGCCCTTTGACCATGGACGCAATCACATTCGAGAAGCTCAAGGAGATCGAGGAGAGGCACCGCGCCCTCGAGGCGGAGATGCTCCACCTCGCCTCCACCAGTGGAGCGGTGTCCAGCATCACGAAGACCGCCAAGGAGGCGTCGGACATCGCCCCGGTGGTCAAGATGTTCTCCGAGTACAAGCGCCTTCTCGCGGAAGTCGCGGGCGTCGAAGAGATGATCAAGGCCGAGCCCGATCCTGAACTTCGAGCCATGGCGGTCGCGGAACTGAAGGACCTCCAGAAGGAGCGGGACGAGACGGACGCCGCGATCGGCCCCTTGCTCATCCCGAAGGACCCCAACGACGACAAGAACGTCATCCTTGAAATACGCGCGGGCACCGGCGGCGACGAGGCGGCTCTTTTCGCCCAGGAAGTCTTCCGCATGTACCAGCGTTTCGCCGAGCGTCACAAGTGGAAGGTCGACATCGTCTCGATCTCCCGCGGCACCTCGGGTGGAATCAAGGAAGTCATCGCCATGATCGAGGGCGACAAGGTCTATTCGAAGCTGCGCTTCGAAAGCGGAGTCCATCGCGTCCAGCGCGTGCCCGCGACCGAGGCCCAGGGGCGGATCCACACCTCGACGATCACCGTCGCCGTCCTGCCCGAAGCCGAGGAGGTCGACGTCAAGATCGAAGCGAAGGACATACGCATCGATACCTTCTGCTCATCGGGTCCCGGTGGGCAGAGCGTCAACACCACGTACTCCGCGGTGCGCATCACTCACCTTCCCACCAGCACCGTGGTCTCGTGTCAGGACGAGAAGAGCCAGATCAAGAATCGCGAGAAGGCGATGAAGGTCCTGCGCTCGCGTCTCTACGAGGTCGCCCAGGCCGAGCAGAACAAGGAGATCGCCGAGAATCGCAAATCGCAGGTCGGCACCGGCGACCGCTCGGAGAAGATCCGCACCTACAACTTCCCCCAGTCGCGCCTGACCGACCATCGCATCGGGCTGACCCTGCACACCCTTCAGACCGCGATGGAAGGCGACATCGACGCCCTGATCGCACAGCTCGTCGCCACTCACCAGGCCGAACGCGTCCAGTCCGCGCATTAGCATCGGAGCCCTGATGGCTCCACAAACCGCGGCCCGGTTGATTGTTGAGGCGGCGGCGCGGCTCGGGCTCGTCGGCCAGCCGGGCCGCGAGGGCACGCAGCAGCGTGCCCCTAGAGGGCCGCTTCCAAACCCACGGCTCGATGCCGAGTTGCTGTTCCGCGGCGTCACCGGCTGGAGCCGCGCAGACCTTCTGGCCCGGGGCGACGCGCCGGTCGCTGACGTCACCGTAGCTGCCTTCGCGGCCGCGGTGGCCCGGCGCGAACGCCACGAGCCCGTCCAGTACATCCTGGGCAAGGCCGCCTTCTGGCGGGACGAGTTCGTGGTCAACCCCGCCGTGCTCATACCGCGACCCGACACCGAGATCCTCGTCGAGGCGGTCGCGTCGCGGCTGCGCGATGTCGAGGCGCCCTGGCTTCTCGACATCGGAACCGGCTCGGGCTGCATCGCGCTGTCACTGCTCCGGGAACTTCCCCGGGTGCGGGCGCTCGCGGTGGATGTCTCGGAGGCCGCGCTCGAAGTCGCGCGGGCGAATGCGATCGCTCTCGGTCTCGAATCGCGGATCAACTTTCTCCTCTCGCGCTGGCTCGATGCCGTGCCCGATGACGCTGTGTTCGACGCCATCGTCAGCAATCCTCCCTATGTGGCCCCCGCCGAGCGTTCGAGGCTTGCACCCGAGGTGCGTGAGTTCGAGCCAGGCCTCGCGCTCTTCGCCGAGGATGCCGATGACCTTTCCTCCTACCGCGGGATCGTCGCCCAGATCGGCGGGCGTTTGAGTTCTTCCGGACTTCTCGCGTTCGAGGTCGGTCTCAGCCAGGACGGACGCGTCGCGGATCTCCTGCGCGACACCGGCTTTGCATCCGTCGAAACCGTAAACGACCTCGCCGGCATTTCGCGGGTCGTCCTGGCCCGGCGGAAGTGATGGACGTTCCCCGACTCCAAAGATCCCTGCTTCGCTGGTTCGCCCGGGCGAAACGACCGATGCCATGGCGCACGACGCGGGACGCCTACGCCATCTGGGTCTCGGAGATGATGCTGCAGCAGACCACGGTGGCGACGGTGATCCCATACTACGAGCGCTTCATGAAGCGCTTCCCGGACGTGGAAACGCTCGCGCGGGCCGATGAGGATGCTGTCTTGTCCCTCTGGTCAGGCCTTGGATACTACTCACGCGCGCGGAATCTCCGCGCCGCCGCTGGACTGATCGTGGACCGCCACGGCGGAGTGTTCCCGAAAACGGTGGACGAGGCGCGCGAGCTCCCCGGCGTCGGCCCCTACACCGCGAGTGCCGTGACATCGATGGCCTACGGCACGCTCGCCGCGGTGGTGGACGGGAACGTCCGCCGCGTCCTTTCGCGTCTGTTTACCCGACGTGGATTGAGCGACGTCGCCTTGCAGGAACTTGCGGCGGCCCTGCTCGCGCCCCGCGCTCCCGGCCGATGGAACGAAGCCATGATGGAACTCGGGGCCACGGTCTGCACGCCGCAAAAGCCCTCCTGCCCCCGGTGCCCGGTGGCGTCGCATTGCCTCGGCCGGAGTCGTCCGGAGTACTGGAGCGAGGGCAAACCGCGGCGGGAAGCGGTGCGCGTGCGCGTCTTGATGGCCCTGGTCGTGCGGAAGGGCCGAATCCTCCTCGCCCGGAACCCCGATGGCGAACTGATGGGCGGCCTCTACGAACTCCCCCACCGCGGCATGCCACGAAAGGCCCCGAAGCAGGCGCATCTCGAGGAGTTGTGCGGCGGCGTCATCGAGCGCGACGCCGCGGCCGCCTGGATCGTCCGGCACGCGGTAACGCATCACCGGATCGAGGCCGCGATCCATCGAGCCAGGTTGACGCGAAATCGACCGCCCGCCGGGTTGACCTTCCACACCGTGCCCGAGGCGTGGTCTCTCCCCCTGAGCGGCCTCACCCGCAAGGCGCTCCGCGCCGCGGGGCTCGGCCCGCCTTAGCCCCTTCGACACCCGGACGGAGCGCCGTCTGGTGGGGCGCGAAGCCGCCCCCTTGGGGGCCAAGGAGCGCTTCTCCCGCGCAGGCTCCTAGAAACGTTCGGGGCGGGCGGCGAGGAGGAAATCGGCCTTCGAGTCGAAGTACTCGGTCACCTTGCGCACATCGGCGTTGCTGAAGTCGGGTCCGGCTTCCATCAGGTTGTCGCCCTTCTTGCTGACCTGGGCGATGCCGATCACCTGCCCAAGGGCGATGATCGGCACGGTCACCATCTTCATGATGGGTAGAACTTTCTCCGTGACCTTCACGCTCTCGAAGAAAGCGACGTGCCGGACCAGGGGCACATTGTTGTTCGCCTCGCCGGTCTTTCGGGTGAAGACCCCCACCGCGATCGAGTCGCGTTTTGTGGTCGGTATGGTGCCGAGATCGCACAGTTTCCGCGGCGCCACGAAACGCAGGTACTTGCCGTCGGTGCCCGCGATCAGGATGCCGATTTCGTCAACCTGACGGCCCAGGCTTTCGGCCGCACCGCGCGCCACCAGGTCGGCCAGGTCGAGAAAGAAGTCCTTTGGATCCCGCGCGTTGTCGCGAGTGGCGAGCATGTTCGCCAGACGGGCATCGATATCGTTCATGGAGAGGTTGCCCCATCGCCACCACTCGACGAGGGGCGAAAAGCATAGCATCCGGGTCTGGCCGACTGATCCTCCAAAGGCCCCGTCAGAGCGCTCACCACCTTCACTCTGCTGGCCGAGGTCAACGCGGGTCCGAGGCGCGCGCGGCGGTATCGCATCCGACGATGAACCGGGACAGCTCCAGGCGATACAGCGCCGTCGAACCGAGGCCGCGGCCCTGATCGGAGGCGAACACGACCTCACAACCGCCCGGAGCCATCACGGGATCGATCTCGTTGGCATCGGATGAGGTCAACTGAATGGAGTTGGCGGACGACGCAGCATCCACCAGGTAGAGATTCCATGAACCGTCGACGAAGCGTGACGTCACCGCGAGGGCCGCCGGCTCAACGCGTCGCCCGGGTCCGCAAGGCTCCCCCGCGCCGCGGCTCTCCAGGCCGCGACCGTCCGATGACGGCACGAACCACCGCAGGTTCTCGCCACAGAAGTGCGGATTCATCATCGA
>JANNJB010000644.1:0-5363 GCA_031405615.1 Vicinamibacteria bacterium
CAGCATCGCGCCGAATCCAGTGCTTTCGGGCGGGGCGGCAGAAGGCCTGGGGCGCGGGATCTCCCCGACGAGCAGCGGCGCGATTTCGACCGTGTCATGAGGAATCCTCGGCACCACGGGGCGCGCCGAGACGGGTGGCGCCGCGACCTGAGCCAGATCGTCGAGAAGATCTCTTGGCAGTCCCGCCGGAATCTCACCCGGATCCGCAGGCGGGGGAGGGTCGGAGATCGGGCCGGTGGTCCGGGTGGCGGTCAACCGGCCTCGAGTATCGACGGCGGCCACGATGTCGAGGACGCTGCTCCTTTGAAGCTCCTCAGTCGAGAAATTGCGCGGGGAGAAAGGAGCGCCCGGGGCCTCCGGATTTGCCGGGGGCGGAGGCGCGTCTTTCGACCATGGCACGAGCGGGGGCGAGGCCTCAACCGCAGACGCTGTCGCCTGGGTCCGCCACTTCTGGGGAGGTTCCCATTCGAAGGAATCCACCTTCGCGGCCGGCGGCCTCGCCACAGGTCTTTGGGGCGGGGCAGGACCGGGCGGAGGGGTGGGCGCGGACGCCTTCGGCTCGGGCTCCAGAAAGAAGTCCCGAACACGACTGACGACCTTGTTGAAGACACTCATCGCTCTGGCTATCTGTCGCAAATTTCTAGTGGCCTGCATCGACGCGAGGGGGCGAGGGGAGTGTAGCAAGCCGGCCAAAGCATCTGTCAACCCGAAGAGAATTCGGCCTCCGCTAAGCGGCGCAGGAATCTTCGTCTTCACAATTCCAGGGAGCAGCGGACCCGGTCCGGCGGGGGTTGGGCGAAAATAAGGCAAATGTATCCCGAGCTCCATTCCTCCTCGGCTTTCTCGTTTCTGAGGGGGTCTTCAAGTCCTGAAGATCTGGTCGCCCAGGCGGCCCGGCTGGGGTATGGGGCTGTGGGTCTGGCCGATCGCGATGGTCTCGCGGGGGCGCCCAGGTTTTTTCAGGCCGCGAAGAAGGCCGGCGTGCGGCCCATCGTGGGCGCCGAGGTGACTCTGCCGGGCGAGGGACTCGTCACCTTGTTCGTGGAGAGCCGTGAGGGTTACCGAAATCTCAGCCGCCTTTTGACCTCGCGGGCCAGGGCGGTGGGATCGAGCACGAACGCGCAGCGGAACGGGCTTGGCCTTGGCTTCGACGAGCCCGAGCTGCTTGAGGGTCTGGTCGCACTGTCCTCCAATGTTTCGACGATCGATGCGCTCGCGACACTCTTCGGCAAAGAACGAACCTTCGTCGAGGTGCAGCGCCACCTCACCCGGGAGAGCCATCGTCAGGCTCTGGGCCTTCTCGATCTCGCCGATGCGCGCGGCCTTCAAGCCATCGCCACCAACGGCGTTCTCCATGCGAAGCCGCAGGGCCGTCGCCTTGTTGATGTCTTCACCTGCCTTCGAAACCACACCACGCTGTCTCGCGCCGGCCGTCTGCTTTCGCAGAACGCCGAGCGTCATTTGAAGCGCCCGGCCGACATGCAGGCGCTCTTCGCCGATCGTCCCGATGTGCTTCGCAACACCCTTGGCCTGTCCGATCGTCTCCGTTTCACGCTGAGCGATCTCGGCTATCGGTTCCCCGACTATCCGTTGCCCTCGGGCGAAACCAACGATTCGTTCCTGCGCGCCATCACGGTGGCGGGTGCGCATAACCGCTATCGCCCTTATCACGACAAGGCCCGCGCTCAGATCGAGAAGGAGCTTGGGGTCATCGCCAAGCTTGGCCTCGCCGGCTACTTCCTCATCGTGTGGGACCTCATGCAGTTCTGCAAGACCGAAGGCATCCTGGCCCAGGGGCGCGGCTCGGCCGCGAACAGTGCGGTCTGCTACAGCCTCGGCATCACCGCGGTCGATCCGGTGGGCATGGAGCTTCTCTTCGAGCGCTTTCTTTCCGAGGAGCGCGGCGAGTGGCCCGACATCGATATAGACCTGCCTTCGGGTGACCGTCGCGAGAAGGTCATCCAGCACGTGTACACGAAGTACGGTCCGCACGGCGCGGCCATGACCGCGAACGTCATCACCTATCGCGAGAAAAGCGCTTCACGCGAGATCGGCAAGGTTCTCGAACTGCCCGACGACGTGGTTGAGAACGTCTCCCGCCAGATGCGGCGGTTCGAGTGGCACGACACGAAGGACACGTTCGATGCGCGTCTCGAACGCGCCGGGGTGGACCGCTCAGATCTTCGGTTGAAGGTCTTCGCGCGCCTCTTCCACGACATCCAGGTCCTGCCGCGCCATCTCGGCCGGCACTCGGGCGGGATGATCGTGGCTCAGGGCCGGCTCGATGAAGTGGTTCCACTCCAGCCCGCGTCGATGCCCGGCCGCACCATCGTCCAGTGGGACAAAGAAGACTGCGCCGATCTCGGCATCATCAAGGTCGATCTGCTTGGCCTCGGGATGATGGCGGCGCTTTCGGACACGATCTCCATCCTGTCGAGCACCGGCGTCGAGATCGATATCGCGCACCTTCCCGAGAACGATCCCAAGACCTACGCACAGATCCGCGCCGCCGACACCGTGGGCGTTTTCCAGATCGAAAGCCGGGCCCAGATGGCGACCCTGCCGCGGATGAAGCCCGATCATTTCTACGACCTCGTGGTCGAGGTGGCGATCATCCGCCCCGGACCCATCGTCGGCCAGATGGTTCATCCGTATCTTGATCGTCGTGCCGGCCGGAAACCGGTCGAGTATCCCCACCCTTCACTCGAGCCGATTCTCAAGCGAACTCTCGGCGTTCCGCTCTTCCAGGAGCAGCTGCTTCGCATGGCCATGACCGTGGCGGGCTTCACCGGAGGCGAGGCCGAAGAACTGCGGCGTGCCATGGGCTTCAAGAGGTCCGAGAAGCGGATGGCCGAGATCGAGGCCAAGCTGCGCGCGGGCATGGGGAGGAACGGCATCGAAGGAGCGGTGCAGGATCAGATCGTGAAGTCGATCGCGTCCTTCGCGCTTTATGGCTTCCCCGAGTCGCACGCGGCGAGTTTCGCGCTCCTCGCCTACGCGAGCGCGTACCTGCGCGCTCATCATCACGCCGCTTTCGTCTGCGCGCTTCTCAACAATCAGCCGATGGGCTTCTACCACCCGATGACGCTCGTGAAAGACGCGCAGCGGCATGGCGTGAAGTTCCTGCCCGTGGATGTGACGAAGAGTGAGGTTGTTTGCACTCTGGAAGGTGGTCCTGTTCGGCTGGGTTTGAATTATGTGACCAGCCTGCGCGCCCCCGCTGCGGCGGCTGTTGTCGACGAGCGCGCCCGCCGGCCGTTCGCATCGATCGAAGACTTCGCCCGCCGCACGAAACTGCACGCCGACGAACTGGAACGCCTCGCGTCTATCGGAGCCTTCGCGGCATTCGACCGCACCCGCCGCGACGCCTTGTGGCAGACGGCCGCACTCGGCCGCTCACCCGGCCCACTCTTCGAAACACTACCAAGCCAATTGGACCGGTCGTCATTGCGAGGAAGCTCATCGAACGTGGGCGAGCGCGCCAGCCTGGCCTCGGGCCACGAAGCAACCCCTGTATTGGACCTCACCCAGCTGATCCAACGCACCAGCTCGCAGGAAGCAACCCCTCTCCCCCCCATGTCCACCCTCGACCGCCTGCGCGCCGACATCATGGGCACCGACCTCACCATCGGCCCTCACCCGGTCGCCCGTTTCCGCGACCAGCTGAAACAATCCGATGTCCTTCGCGCCGTCGATCTACCGTATCGCCGCGATGGCGACTTCGTTCGAGTGGCGGGAGCCGTGATCTGCCGCCAGCGTCCCGGCACCGCCAAGGGCTTCCTGTTCCTCACTCTCGAAGACGAAACCGGGCTCGTCAACGTCATCGTCCGCCCCGACCAGTTCGGTCATTTCCGGGAACTGCTCACGAACGCCCCGTTGCTGCGGGTCGATGGGGTCCTTCAATCGAAGGAAGGGGTCACCGTCCGGGCCATGAACGTGAGTCTCATCAACGAAGAGCCGGCCGAAGCACTTCCGGAGATCCCGGTGCGGAGTTTCCGGTGAACCATTCAAATGGCATTCAAATGGTAGATTCATGGCATGAAGACGACCATCGACAAGGCGGGCCGGGTGGTCATCCCCGCACCCCTTCGGGAGAGGGCCGGTCTCACTCCGGGGGCGCAGATCGACATCTCGATCGGCGCGGGGGGCGATATCACCATTTCCCGCCCCGTTCCGGCTCCGAAGCTCGTGAAGCTTGGGGGTATCACCGTCGTGCGGGCGCAGACGAAGAATCCGCCGAAGATCGACGTACTGAAACTGATCCGCGAGGAGAGAGACCGCTGGCCGCTCTAAGAAAAGTCTTTCTCGACACGAACGTCTTCGTGTCGGGTCTGCTGGAGATCTCTGCCGACTCCGCGTGCCGCGCCATCCTCGAAGCGCTCGCGGCCCGTCGCCTCCGCACCGGCGTCACCGCCTGGCATTGTTGCCTCGAGTTCTTCTCCGTGACCACGCGCCTTCCGCCCGACTACCGGCTTTCCGCCGAGGCCGCGATCGCGCTTCTCACCGAGCACGTCTTCAACCGGGTGGAGGTTGTCGATCTCCCGGTACAGGATGCGGTCGCGTGGCTCAAAAGCCAGTCGGCTTCCGAGATCCGCGGCGGACTCATCTACGACGCGCACCTCGCCCGGATCGCGCATCGCTCCGGCTGCGCGATGCTTGTGACCACCAACCTCGCCCACTTTCGACAGGTCGCCCCGCATGGGATCGAGATTCTCAATCCCCAACAATTCCTGGCTCGGATGGTGTGATTCCATGACCAAATTCAGATCCATTTTCGCGTGCCAGGCCTGCGGCTTCCAAAGCTCGAAGTGGCTCGGGCGCTGTCCCGAGTGCGGCGACTGGAACACGTTCGTCGAAGAGCGTGAGGAGATCCAGAGCGCCAAGGCCGCGAAACAGCAGCGCTCACTTTCGGAGACGCTCGCAAAGCCGAAGGCCTACGACGACGTCGACGCTGGCGATGCGCCGCGCTTTCCTTCGGGCATTGGTGAGTTCGATCGTGTGCTCGGCGGCGGTGTGGTTCCTGGTTCACTGGTCCTCATCGGCGGCGAACCCGGTATCGGCAAAAGCACGCTCCTTCTCCAGGTCGCACAACTGCTCGCCCGGACCGGCGGCGCGGTTCTTTACGTCTCGGGTGAAGAGTCCGAACGGCAGATCAAACTTCGCGGCGATCGTCTGGGCGTGACCGGCGGCGCCCTCTTTCTGATGGCCGAGACCTCGCTTGAGAACATCCTCGAGCAGGTCGACGTGATGAAGCCGCAGTCCCTCGTCATCGACTCGGTCCAGACCATCTACTCGTCGAAATTTGCCTCCGCGCCCGGGTCCATTTCCCAGGTGCGCGAGGTGGCGACACAGCTCCTCTTCCT
>JANNJB010000645.1:0-1986 GCA_031405615.1 Vicinamibacteria bacterium
AGCTTGGCGACGGCGCGGGCCTCGCGTTCGAACCTCTCCCGCTGGTCTCCCTGGAGGTTTCCCGAGGTGAGCATCTTGATCGCGACTTCCCGTTCGAGAACGGGGTCGCGCGCCAGGTACACGACTCCCATGCCCCCGCGACCGACCTCTCGGAGGATTTCGTATCTCGACGCGAGTTTTCGACCGATCACAGAGTCCTAGCGAACCATCCCGTGCCTGAAGGGGACATCCTCCCAAAGAGAAGCGTTTGGGATGATACCCGCGCCCGTGGATGCCGGAAGGCCTGCGTTGTGATTAGCCGACCGGCGCGGTCTCGAGGGCCACGATCCGGCGCGGTCCCGACACCTCGGCGATCCATCTTCCGCTCACGAGGACGGGGGGGGAGATGAAGCTGCCCCCGAACTTCGTTCGCCCGAGGAGCTTTGTCGTCCGGGGGTCGATCGCGGCGAGTTCATCGTCGAAAACCGGAGCCCACACCCGTCCCGCGGTCAGGATCGGCGGCCCAAAGGGACGCGAGGGAAGCAGGGCGCGCCGGCGCATGTCTCCCCCGCCGAGGGAGACTTCGTAGAAAACGCCCTCGAACGAGAGAACTCCAACCCGCTTGCCGTCGAGAAAGTCGAGGGGACGGTGAAGCACTCGGGCGCCGACCTTGAAACGCCAGCCGAACTCCCCCTTCGCGGAGATCGCACGGACCAGGCGGCTTCCCGAACCGACGACCACGCGGCCGTCGGCGAAAAGGGCGGGGGCTCCAAACTCGCCTTCCGGCGACGCGAGTCGAAACCGAATGACGCCGTCATCGCGCGCGCGAATGACCAGAGCGCCTTCCTCGATCAGGGCCAGCCAGTCACCCGCCGCGTCGATGTCGCGGACATCCGTCGCGGGGAGATCGAAGCGAAGTTCGCCGGTCGAGACCACGGCCGAGGCGAGGCCCAAAGCACCCCCGATGAAGACGCGGTTTCCGTCGAGGCGAACGGTCTGCACCTCGCGGACATTCGTGGTGATCTTCCAATGGGCGGTGCCATCCTGGGCGTTGATACCCCAGACAATGCCCCCCTTCTCGACAAACACGAGAAAACCGGGTCTCGCGGCAACGAAACCGGGCGTCTGCCCGTCCCGGGTCCACAGCGTGTCTCCCGTACCGGGATCCATGGCGGTGATGGATCCGGTGGAAAGAGCGGCAAATAATAGAGTTCCATCAGAGGCGAGCGCCGAGGCGAGGGGGACCGCGAGCGGCTTTTCCCAGCGCGAGACCGGCGGGAAGGGCGACGCCGGGGCCAGAATGGGCGGTTTCCCGCAGCCCGCGGTGGCCAGAACCGTCCCAAGAACCATCCCAAGGACGCGCTTAGAAGTCGGTTTCAAGTCGCCGGTCAACTCGTGGCGAAGTGTAGTCCAATCAGCCCTATACTCCTGAAGATGACCCGGGACTCCGTCCTCATCATAGATTTCGGCTCTCAGTTCACTCACCTGATCGCACGCCGCTTTCGCGAACTCGGCGTGTACTCCGAGATCATCCCGCCCGGCACTCCCCTAAAGACGATCCTCGCCTACAAGCCGAAGGGTCTCGTCCTCTCGGGCGGCCCGTCGAGCGTCTACGAAAAGGGCGCCCCGCAGATCAGCCGCGAAATCATCGAAGGGGTGGGCGTGCCGGTGCTCGGCATCTGCTATGGAATGCAGCTCATGGCCAGGGTCCTGGGCGGAGAGGTCGTTCAGGCCGAATCGAAGGAGTTCGGTCCGGCCGACCTCGAGGCGTCACCGCAATCCCGCCTGTTGCGCGGCCTCGCCGCGCGTACCCGGGTCTGGATGAGCCACGGCGATTCGATCCTCCGTCCGCCCCGCGGTTTTTCGATCTCCGGATCGACCTCGAACACCGCGGTCGGCGTGATTGAGTACCCGAAGAAGGGTCTTTACGGGATTCAGTTCCACCCCGAGGTCAAACACACGGTTCAAGGGATGCAGGTCCTCGGGAACTTTCTCGACCTCTGCGGC
>JANNJB010000646.1:0-2250 GCA_031405615.1 Vicinamibacteria bacterium
GCTGTCCCAGCGCCGGGCATGGCTTCGGGTTGCTCGAACCCTGGTTGGATGGTCGCGCCGGCGGACTGGAGCAAAATTGTCGCCGGGCGAGCAGTGGCCCGCTCCAGATCCACTTGGGCTCGGCGCGGTGTTCCTGGTAGAAGCCGAGTCCGGCGTTCAGCACGATGACCACCAGGATCACCGCCGCATCCTTGGTGTCGCCGATGGCGCGGACTCGCCGCTGGAGTCGGTATGGCCGCGCTCCGCCGCGCATTCTCTATCGCCATTTCCATGCCGGCGAGGAAGACAAGCGAAAAACCGATGCCGACGATGGCGCCCGCCTGACCGACGAACCAGCGCAGAAGGCGCAGTCGATACTGGTTGAAGCCCGCGCGGAAGATCCGGACCGATCCGGGAGCGCCGAGCGGCGGCTCGGGGGCGGGGGGCACGCGCATCAGCCGCAGGACACGAACTTTGACCCACTCGAACATCAGGCCTCGTTCTCCGGTCGCGGAGAGGACCGCGCTTCGAGCAGTCTGCGGGTCTCCCGCAGCTCAGCCGCCACTTCGCGGAGTGCGGCCGCGAGATCTTCCGAACCGGCGGACTCCACCTCGGGCCGAGCCGCTTTCGGCTGGTCGACCACCCCGCGCATCCGCGCATAGAGGAAGTCGCGCACCAGTTCGAACTCCTTCACCCCCTCGATCGTCATCTCCGCTCCCGCGTTTCCACTCGCGGTCTGAACGAGGACCCGGGCGAGGCCGAGCCAGCGCTCGATCAGATTGGACCTGAGGTGGATGTCCTGGATGCGGGCGTAGTTGATGATCGTCTCGCGCCTGAAGAGGATCCCCCAGCTCATCGAGATGCCCTCGTCGGTGAACCGGTACCGGAGAGTCTGAAACTTGAATCGAAGGACGACGGCGGCGATCGGAAAAAGGAAGAGGAAGGCGAGCGAGGCGATCAGGTAATAGGTCCACAGGTCCTTGTGAGGCCTCTCGATCGCGAGTACGGCAGCGTCCTGGTCGCGGCTCGTCATTTCGCGGGAACCATAGCAAGGAGGCGCCCGAGCGCCTCAGAGTTTCCGCTGGCGCAGACCAGGATGTTCGAGCACGCCCTGGAGGGCCGTCTCCGGCCACTCGCTTCGCGGCAGCGTCTCGAGGTCGAGGAAAGGCGCTTTGCTCGCGGTTAGAAGCGCTGAGACCCTGCGGTCGACCTCGCGGACAAAGACCGTATCGGTGTCGCGGAAACCATCCTCCTGCACTTCGGCGAGCACCGGAACCCGGATGAGCAGGTCGTAGGTCTTCATCCACATCAGGACGAAACGCTCGACCGCGAGATCGCGGCCGCAAGCCAGGAAGAAGTAGGCGTAGTTGTCGAGCGCGGCCCGGTCGCACACCACCACGTCGGAATGCGACGCCGCGCGAATCTCCTCGGCCACCTGGGTGGTGAGGATCCAGAGCTGGGCTTCGCGCGAGGTCTTGCGGTTCACGGGCAGGGGCGAAGCGCGCGCCACTTCCTTGACCATGTCGACGTTGATCCCCCGGCGCTTCAGCTGCGCGGCCAGATCGAAACAAAGCGTCGTCTTCCCCACCCCGTGCGACCCCACAAACGCGATCTTCATGTAACGACTACTTTACCGGCACCGTCATTGCGAGGCGGTCGTCGGTGGGCGGGCCGGCGAAGCAATCTTCGGGCCTGGTAGTGGTGGCCCGCGTGCCCGGCACTGCGGTGGGCTCGCGGCGCCGGGGACGCCTCCCGCGTCGGCACTGCGTTTACGAAACTTCGGAATCGTGTGCCTCCTTGCTCGGCTCGTTGAGCGCAAACCTCGCTGACGGACCGTTGCGACTCGCGCTCAACGCCCCGGCCGCCAGCGACCCACCGCAGCGCCGGCCACGCTCCATCCTCAGGCTCAACTCCAACTCCAGAAAGCGGCCCGCGCGAACCCCACTACCAAGCCAATTGGACCTGTCGTCATTGCGAGGGGGCCGTCGGGCAGCGACCGACGAAGCAACCCCGTCGCCCAACTACCAACCTGCGTCATTGCGACGACGAAGCAAACCCCGTCCCCCCACTATCATCCGCCCATGGTCGACCTGTACGAACCGTACGACAAGCTGATCCCCATCGAGGTCCTCGGGAAACGGTTCGAGGTGCCGGAGAACAACATCCTTCTCCGCAACGTCAAGGATGCCGCCACGGTTGACGCCAGCTTCCACAAGTGGCTACTCGCCGAGGAGAAGCTGGCAGCCGGTTACATTCCGCTGTGCAGCGTCG
>JANNJB010000647.1:0-2311 GCA_031405615.1 Vicinamibacteria bacterium
TGGAATCGTGTGCTCCTTACCCGCCTCGCGAACCGCGAACTCGCAGACGGACTGTTGTGACTCGCTCTCGACGCCCCGTCGGGTGCGACCCACATCAGCGACCGGCCCCGCTCCATCCTCGGCCAAACCCCAACTTCAGAAAACCGCCTGAAATCGGGCGTTCTCGCACGGGTTTCTCAACAGGAGACACCCGAACCACAGCCGCTGACCGCGGATCGGCAAGACGCGACCCGCGGGAATTGCGAGGAGCCAGTCCGTCGGCGCTGCGACAAAGCAAACCCCGTCCTCCAACTACAAAGCCGCTTACGGAATCCGCCCCAGCGCGACCTCGATCGCAGTCTTGAGGCCAGGAATCAGGATCAGGACGGTAACCACCGCGGCCGGGATCCGGCCCCATCGGTTCTCCACGCGGATCAGTAGACCGGCGAGGCCCACCGCGACCGGCAGCATCACGTAGTAGTGGTGCTTCAGCAGGAAGTTGAAGAACACGTCCATCGCGCTGACGAAGAAGAGGATGCCCATCCAAGTCCCGAGGACGAGACGATCCCAGGACTTCGGCAGAAGGAAGAGACCGAGCGCACCCGCGAGGGGGATGAGCATCGAGCCGTAGCTGTAGCTGAGTTTCGAGGGCTCCAGAGCGAGGCGCGCGAGGATCGGCGTGGCCTCCGCCGCAGCGCTTCCAAGTCCGGCGCCACCGAGGATCTTCGGCACGGACTGCAGGAGGAATGGAGCGGTCCAATGGACGTAGTAAAGAAGGAAGGCGAAGACGCACGCGGTGACGAGCATCGTGAACACGGATCGCGCGCGCGGCGGGTTCGCACGCACGGAGGCAAGGATCACGTAAACCAGGACAGCGCCGGTGAAGAGAAGGGCGGCGGTGTAGGAGAGGAAGCAGAAGGTGAAGATCCCGGCGGTCGCGAGCCAGATCTTGAAATTCTGCAGCTCGTCGACTTTGAAGATCAGCCAGGCCAGAGCCAGACTCGAAGCCCACACGCCGAGGATGGTCATGAGGTGCCCAAGGCCCAGCAGCTGAAAACCGGGAACCAGGCCCGCGAAGAGGATCGCGGCGAAGGCGGAACCGCGAGCGCCCCACACGCGCCGCGCCACCACCGACGCGACCAGAACGATCGAGGCGAAGAACAGGGCCAGCACCGCCTTCTCCGCGAAGTAGAACCACGGCTTCGGCAGGGCGGCGAGGGGTGAGACGAGAGTCTGATACAACGCCGGATGGGGCATCACGATCTTGCCCCACTGCGCCTGCTCGCTCAGCATGCTGCCGGGGAACGGCAGGTAGTAGATGAGGAAGCGGCCCTTCCAGATCTCTTCCGCGATCGACGAGTGAAAAACGAAATGGCCGCCCCGGTAGAACGGAAAAGCGGTCGCAGTGAGCCAGGCGATCCAGCCGGTGACCGCGGCGCCCATCGCCACCGCGTCGGGGAGAAGGCGCTTGGAGTCGTCGAGGAACGTCACGGTCCCTTTGAGCAGCGCGGCGAGCACGAGCGCCGTCAAGACAATGGCGGTGAAACGGGAGGCGAACGGAATCGCGGCCAGAGGCTCGCTCGAGATCGCGAGCGCGGCGCCGATGAGGAGAATCATCCCGCCCATCCGGCCCGCGAGGGGCGAGAGACCCACAGCGCCCGCCCCGACCAACCCCGTCAGCGCGCTGAGCACGGCGAGGGCGACCACGCGCATCGAGGGAAGGGCAGCCCCCCTCTCGATGGAAACCCGATCGATGCGAAGCAGATCGGTTCCGCCGGGCACGTCCAGGATAAGTCCGGATCTCCATCCTAGTGGCGAGGACCAGGAGGTGCCGCTCGTCGTCCACTTCCCCTCTTCAAGTGTCGCGTGGATCTCTCGCTCGTCCGCGCCCAGCACCGCGACGTCGCGAGAGGCCCCGTCCACCGCCGCCACCACCTCGATCTTCCAGGGGGCGCCTCCGCCGAAATCGGAAAGGTCGAGACGTGCGCCTCTCGGAGCCCATCTCGCGGTCACGCCGGCCCGGCCGACAAAGGAGCCGAAGTCGCGCGCGACCGCGATTTCGCGACCGGAGCCGAGGTCGATGTCGATGCGTGACGGCATCCGATAGGCGACGCCCAGGAGAACAACACCGGACACGATGAGCGTGGCGACGTGGGGATCCTTCAAGCGATCGAGGCCGGTGAGAAGGGCGCGAACGGATGCGACGAGGATCGACCCCGCGCTCAAGGACGCGCGGGGCGCAACGCGAGCGAGCCCGGCGAGAACGATGAGAGAAAGGGTCAGCGGAGCCCACCAAAGCCCGGCCCACGGGCGCGCAAACGCGAACCCCGAG
>JANNJB010000648.1:0-4112 GCA_031405615.1 Vicinamibacteria bacterium
GCCTGGATCGATTCGATGCCTCGTTGGAGCGGACCCTGTCGCTGTCCATACCCCAGGAAGGGGCTCATGCACTATTTCAGGATCGCGACGGCATCATCTGGGTGGGCCTCTACGGAGCCGTCGGCGCCGGCGGCCCAGCCGATCAACAGGCCACCGACCAGCAGGACGATGCTCTTGCCCAGAAATACTTCGCGCGCCAGCGGCCCCCACCGGGTCGTGCGGTTCACCCCCCGTGCCAGGAGCACGCCGACCACGATGGCGGGCATCTCCAGCATCACCAGGAAGACCGCCACGTACTCTTCGAAGGCGACCTGCCGGTAGGCGAGGTACGCGACGGCCACGGCATAGGTCCCGACGCTGACCGAGCCGTAGTGGGCGGCGATCGACGCGGCGTCGGCCCGGGCCAAACGTCCCGCGAGACGCAGGATCGGGTAGGCGGCCAGCGTGATCAGGACACCCATCAGGATCACCGCCAGCATCTGGGGGGCCAGCGCGGCAAACCGCTGAGCGGCCAGCTCGACGCCTCCCTTGAGACCGATGGTCAACAGCAGGAGGACGGTGAGGAACTCGTAGATGGCGGGCGGGAGCCGCAGATCCGCACGCAGGAGGCCGGCCGTGAGCCCCAGCAGGAAGAACAGGACCACCGGATCGATGGTCGTCACTCTGTCCTGCCGCGGCGCAGGGCCTCGACTTCGAGGCGCATCGCCCGCATTTCCTCGAGGATCGCCTGGGTCTGAGCCTCGCCGTCATCCCTGAGGTCCTCGGTGACCTGCGCCTGCATGGCGTTCACCACCACCGCGATGAACAGATTCAACACCATGAAAGTCGCGATCAGCAGGTAAATGACGAAGAACAGCCAGGCGTAAGGCATCTGTTCCATCACGCCGCGCGCGATGTCGGGCCAGCCTTCGACGGTCATGATCTGGAACAGCGTGAACAGCGACCGACCGAGGCTGCCGAAGAACTCGGGCGCGATTCCGCCGAAGAGCTTGGTGGCCATGACCGACGAGACATACAGCACCAGTCCCATCAGCCCGATGATCGAAGCCATGCCCGGCAGCGCGGTCAGCAGCGCGGTGACCACCCTGCGCATCGACGGCACCATCGAGACCAGCCGCAGCAGGCGGAGTACGCGGAGCGCGCGAATCACGGTGAAGGCCCCGCCGCCCGGCAGCAGGGCGATACCCACGACCAGCAGATCGAATACCCGCCACGGGTCGGCAAAGAAGCCGCGGCGATACGCGGCGAGCCGCAGCAGAAGCTCGGCCACGAACACCGCGAGAACCGCCTGATCGAAGGCCAGCAACCATCCGCCGTAGCGCGACATCGCCTCGGGAGAGGTTTCAAGCCCCAGTCCGATCGCGTTCAACACGATCAACAGGACGATCACGCGCTCGAAGAGGCGATGCTCTACCAGCGCCCGCAGGGCGGCCGCCTCGAACCACCGCCCGGTCATGCGGGTGTGGGCGACCCCGAAACTGTTCCACTCACGTCGGCGGCACGCGGCCGGGCCAGCGCCGCCTGCGGGGACGAGGAGATAGTCGCCATCGGTCGGGAACGATAAGACAACCAGCTTGTCGAAATGAAACCAGGTCGAGCCAGGCGCACAGGGGCTTGTCGCCGGGGTCTCAAGAGGCCGGGCCGGAGTCGTCCGCGAGGGCGAGGATCAGGGTCATCCAGATCAGGTCGGCCACGAGGAGGTGGACGATCTGCAGCCAGGTCGGCGCGAGCAAAACGATATTCACGAGGCCGAGAAACCACTGCGCGATTACGAGCCCGCCGAGCCACTGGCCGCGACGGCGCACCGTCGGACGCATCGGGTTCTGAACGACCATCCGATACGCGAGGAAGAGGATCAGGCCTCCGCCGAGCAACGCGATGAACGGGTGGAGGATTCGGAGCCTCAGAAAAATGTGGGAGTCGGGGGAGAAGTCCTGCGCGATCGCCTCCACGAGTGACGTGGCCTTGAAGAGCGTGTCGCCAAGGGCGGCGATCGCACCGGAGATCCCGGTCGCGAGAAGCGCAACGACGGCGAGGATCGCGGGCCAGCCCCGGGCCGCGGGCCCGAAGGTCGCCCCGATGGCGGCGGAAAGACCCGGTGCGGACGCCCATCGTGGCGCGCTCAGAAAACGAGCGGTGAGGACGAGGGCCGCCAGCAAGAGGAACGTGTTGATGAGGTGACCGGAGATCCAGTATCCGCGCGAGGTCGAGGTGTCGCCCGCGACTCTTTGAAAGAGCACGAGGCCGGCTCCGATCGCGGCCTCGCTCAGAATCAGGAGCATGGAGGCGATGGCCCAGAAACGCGCGAGGTGACGTCGATCGAGCGACCGCCAGACCCGGTAGAGAAGTGCGGCCACGAGGATGAGGGCCACTCCGCTCGTGGCGCGGTGCGAGAACTCGATCAGGGTGGCCACGGTCGGGGAGGGAGGAATCACCTCGCCATTGCACGTGGGCCAGTGGGCGCCGCAACCAGCGCCCGATCCGGTTGCCCGCACGACCGCTCCCCAGAGGATGACGAGAATGTTCCACCCGAGGGTGAACCAGGAAAGACGGATGAGGGTCATTTCGCTTCCTCGCCTCGAGTCCGATAGGGTCCGTGGCTGATGCCAAGCGCACAAGGCGGGCGTCCGGACATTCGCGAGCGGCTTCGCAGGTTCGGGCTTCGGACGGGATGGGGTCGGATCGTCACGGTTGGTCTTGGTCTGGGAGTGCTGGGCGTGGCGCTCGCCCAGCCCGCGGGACGCCCGAGGCGCGAGATTACTCTGACCGCGCAGAGCGTGCCGCTCTCGGCCGCGCAGCCCTCACTCGATCAGGTGGGCGAATTCAAGTACCTCGGCGGCCTGTGGCTTCAGTCCGAAGATCCGGGGTTTGGAGGACTCTCAGGCCTCGCGGTTTCGAACTCCGCAGGAGGACCGAGGATCCTGGCCGTGACAGACCAGGGCGACAAGTTCACCGCCCGCGCCGTTCTCAAGGATGGCCGCCTTCAAAGGCTCGAGTCGCCGACCCTCGAGCCGCTGGTCGGCCCGAACGACGCGGCCATCATGGGCAAGGTCCTGGGCGACGCCGAGTCGCTCACGCGCCTTCCGGACGGCCGGATCCTCGTGGGTTTCGAACGTCGTCATCGCATCTGGGCGTACGGTCCGGACCTGACCGGCCCGGCCGTGCCCTTCGCGACGCCTCCGGCTCTCGAACGTTCGCCCTCGAATGGGGGCCTCGAATCGCTGGTCAACTGGCCGGATGGGCGGATCCTCGCCATCACCGAGAGCCTTGAGCGAACCGACGGAACGATGGCCGCCTTTCTCTGGAGCGGGGGCGTGTGGAGCGAGCTCGAATGGAAGCCGAGCGAACCGGGCTTCGAACCTGCCGATGCGACGGTGGCCCCGAACGGAGACCTTCTCGTCCTCGAGCGCTACTTCTCCGCCTTGCCCCCCGTCCGCCTGAGTTCGCGGGTCCTTCGGGTCAAGGCGGAGACCGTCAAGGCGGGCGCACGGCTCACCGGCGAACTGGTTGCCGAGCTCACCGCCCCACTGGTCTCCGAGAACTTCGAGGGCATAGCCGCGCGGTCGAACGCCGAGGGAAGGACGGAGATCGTCCTCGCCTCCGACAACAACTTCAGCTCGATCCAGCGAACCCTTCTGCTGTGGTTCGAGCTGAAGCCCCCCCGTTAACTTCGCGGCGAAATCCGGTCGGCGCCGACGTCGTAGCGGGCCTTGCATGATGGGCACGCGAGTGTCTCTCCCGCCTGGCCCCGGCCGAGTTTTTCGCCGCATCGGCACATCCAGGCGGTGCGCCGCGCCGGATTGCCCATGACCAGCGCGTAGGGCGGAACGTCTTTCGTCACCACCGAACCCGCTCCCACAAACGCGTATTCGCCGATCGTCGAACCGCACACCACCGTCGCGTTCGCCCCGATCGAAGCGCCCTTCTTCACCAGGGTCTTGCGGTATTCGTCCTTGCGGACCACTTCACTCCGAGGATTGAAGACGTTCGTGAACACCATCGACGGGCCGCAGAAGACGCTGTCTTCGAGTTCCACTCCCTCCCGGCCGGGCTCGACATCTTCCAGATCAACCTCGGCAAGCTGTGCAACATGACCTGCCGGCATTGCCACG
>JANNJB010000649.1:0-2118 GCA_031405615.1 Vicinamibacteria bacterium
ACATGCTCATCGGGCTCGCGGCCCGGATCAGGATCCCCGCACCCGCCGTTTCAGGGACGACGGCGCTTGGCGCAAGGATCGAGTCCCTCATCGCCCTGGAGGAAAACCCCATGCCCGTGACATCCACCCCTCGCCTGCTCGTCGCCGGTTTCGCGCTGCTCTGCACCGTCGCACTCGCCTCGGCTGCCGTGCCCATTGGAACAGGGGCCCAGGGCGCCCCGACCTACGACATGAAGGCGGCCGCGAAAGCGCCGCGCAAGGTCATCT
Organism: Vicinamibacteria bacterium; assembly: GCA_031405615.1. Taxonomy (GTDB): domain Bacteria; phylum Acidobacteriota; class Vicinamibacteria; order Fen-336; family JAGNNV01; genus JAGNNV01. The sequence continues at coordinate 268 of JANNJB010000649.1, forward strand.
CGAAGGTGAACCCCGTCTACCCGGCTGCGCTCAAGGAAACGATGGTCGAGGGAGTCGTGCAGATCGTGGTCGTGGTCGACTCCACCGGCGCTTTCGCGCGCGCCACCGCACGACCGGAAGACAATCCCGAGTTGGTGAAGGTGGCGATCGACGCCCTTCGGCAGTGGCGCTGGGAGCCGGGTGAGGGGTCAATCCAGATGACGCATACCATCCAGTTCCGCCTCGCCAAGGGAACCGAGAAGAAGTAAGAGATGCCGTCCGCCCGCACGATCGCTCTCGCCGCGATTCTCCTCACGGCCGGCATCGCCGCCCCTTACGCGCCGGGTCAGGACCCGCCGCCTGCAGCCGAGTTCCCGACCACACCCGAAGGCCGGGTCACGCGGGCCTTCCTGGAGACCATCAACAGCGGCGACAAGGAGGCCATGACCGCCTTCCTGACGGCGAACCTCTCGAAGGCCGCGCTCGACGAGAACCCGGTGGACGTCTACGCGAACATGGCGTTCCGGCTCTACACGCAGAGCGGCGGGTTCGACTTGATGCGGATTCTCCAGGTTGGAGCCCCGGGGGACCTTCGCTTCACCGCGCGCACGAAACGTGGCGGCCACTGGGCGCAGTTGTCCACGCGGTTGGCGAGCGGCGATGGGGACAAGCTGGATGACTGGAGGGTTCGAAGGATCCTCGATCCCGAAGCCGAGAAGGCGGACGCCTGGGCCACCGCGAAGATGAGCGAGGCCGACGCCATCCGGGAAATCGCGCGACATGTCGACAACGCGGCGAAGGACGATCGCTTCTCGGGGGTCGCGCTGGTGGCGAAGGGAGATCGCGTGGTCTTCAATCGGGCGTACGGCGTCGCCGACCGGACGAGCGGTATTCCGAACCAGCTCGATACCCGTTTCAATCTCGGATCGATGAACAAGATGTTCACCGGGATCGCCATCGCTCAACTGGTCCAGGCGGGCAAGCTCTCGTTCGAGACCACGCTCGCCCGCGTCGTTCCCGAGTACCCGAACAAGGAAGCCGCGGCGAAGATCACGGTGCACCAACTGCTCACGCACACCTCGGGGATGGGCGATTTCTTCAAGCCCGAGTTCTTCAAGGATCGCGAGAAGTATCGGAACCCGAAGGACTATTTCCCGATCTTCGCGCACGACCCGCTGCGATTCGAACCGGGAACGAGCTGGTCCTACAGCAACGCCGGCTTCATCGTCCTCGGCGCGATCGTCGAGAACGTGTCGGGCCGGAACTACTTCGACTACGTCAAGGACCACATCTACGCGCCCGCGGGAATGAAGGACACGGCATCGTTCGGGACGCACGAAGCCATCCCCAACCTGGCCATCGGGTACACGCGCTCTGGCAGCGCCGATCCGATGGGCCTCGACCCCCCCCGTCCAAACCGGTCCACGCTGCCCGGCCAGGGGAGCCCCGCGGGAGGCGGCTACTCGAGTGCTCCGGATCTGCACCGGTTCGCTCGGGCGCTGCGCGCCCACAAGCTGTTGAACGCGGAGTTCTTGGAAATGGCGACGGGTGGAAAAGTGGCGGCGCCGATGGGTGCTAAATACGGCTACGGATTCTTCGACGAAACCATCGAGGGGAAGAGCGTTCGAGGCCACACCGGCGGCGCGCCGGGGATCAACTCCTGCCTCCACATGTTCTGGGATGACAGCTACACGGTGATCGTGCTGGGCAATTACGACCCGCCCGGCGCGCAGGAACTGGGCCGGCAGATCAGCCGATTCCTGGCGAGGCAGTAGCCGTCGCTACAGGTCCCCGCCCACGCGAATGAGCGACTTGCCGAACAGTTCGCGATTCTCGAACTTCACGTGGAGGGCGGGCACCTCGGCGAGGTCG
>JANNJB010000650.1:0-4730 GCA_031405615.1 Vicinamibacteria bacterium
GTCGAGCTCGGCACGCCCGCAGTGCTGCCGGCTGCTGACGCGCGTCCTCTGCTGGGCTGGCAACCCCGGGTGACACGCCTCTCTATCGCCACGGGCGGCACCGGAGGCGTCTACTACGTTTACGGCGGCGCGCTCGCGAGGTTGATTTCCGAATCGATACCGGGAGTTGAGGCAACCGCTGAAGTCACCTCGGCCTCGATAGACAATCTCAAGTTCCTCCGCGACTCGAAGGCCGACATCGCCTTCTCGCTCGCGGACACGCTCAAGGATGCGCACGAGGGAAAGGGAGCGTTCGAGGGCCGGCCGATCGATCTGCGCGCGCTGGCCGTGCTGTACACAAACGTCACACATGTGGTGACGAAGGAAGGGAGCGGCATCACGAAGCTCGCGGATCTCAAGGGCAAGGTGGTTTCGATGGGCTCGGCCGGAAGCGGCACAGAGACGATCGCCGACCGAACCATCACCACCGCCGGTCTTGACCCCGCGAAAGACATCCGCCGCGAGAATCTGTCCGCGCAGGCGTCCGGGGATGCGCTCAAGGACGGGAAGATCGACGCCTTCTTCTGGAGCGGCGGTCTGCCCACGGCCGCGGTGCTCGACCTCGCCATCTCGTCGCCCATCCTGCTTCTGGACACTTCGAGCGTCCTGCCGAAACTCCAGGCGCAGTATGGCGAGACGCTCTATCGCGCGGTCTCGATTCCGGCTTCGACCTACGCGTCCATCGAAACCGAGGTCCACACCTTCGGCGTCTCGAATGTTCTGGCGGTCCCGGCAAACTTCGACGAACACCGCGCCTACCTGATCGTGAAGATGATGTTCGACAAGAAGGCCGCGCTGGTCGCCACCCACGCCGAAGCGCGGAACCTCACCCTTGCCACCGCGGTCGCGGGTTCCCCGGTTCCCCTCCACCCGGGTGCTTTGAAGTACTACGCGGAGCAGGGCGCAATTCCCGCGAAAGGCCCCCGGCCCTCGACCGAGCCGTAGGGGCGACCCTTGTGGTCGCCCTGGCCGAACCACAGCCGGCGCCGGTGTACGCTCGCCGGGCGTGAGCGAACCCCGACCTGTTGTGGCGCACGAAGACGTCGAAGAGGCCATGGTGCGCCGCGTGCAGACCGCACCTCCGGCCGCGACGGTGGTCGCCATCGCACTGTCCGTTCTCGTGATCCTTGGCGAGATCACGGTCGTCGAGACGCTTCGTTTCCGCTCCATCGTCCTCGGTCTCGCCCTCGCTCTGGCCTTTCTCACCCTGCGAGTCCGAAACCGTTACTCCGGCGTGGTTCCGCACGTTCTCGCTTTGCTCGCGATCGGGCTGACCCTTGCCATCGCCGCCTCTGGCCGCGGTTTCCTGGCCCGGGCTTCCGAACCCTTGGCCATGGATCTCGCCCTGGGTGGAAGCCTCCTGATTCTCGTCGTCGCCGCGGCCTGGGTGTCGACGGGTGCGGCCCTTCCGATTCTTTCGATCGCGACGATCGTCTACGTGCTCGCGGGCTCCGAGCTGGACCGCGTGGGTCTCTCCATGATCGCTCACCGGGGTTACGACGTTCCTCGCCTCATCGGGTCGATGGTGATGGGCTTCGAAGGCGTCTTTGGTGTGCCTCTCGACGTAGCCGCCACCACCATCGGCCTCTTCGCGATCTACGGCGCGCTCCTCGAAGCATCAGGCGCGGCTCAGTTCTTCCTGGATCTCTCCTTCGCGTCTTTCTCGGGAGGAAACACGGCACGCGGCGCCGGACGAGCCGTGACGTTCGCGGGCTTCCTTCTCGGCTCCGTATCCGGCAGCGGTGTCGCGACCACACTCACTCTGGGAGGCGCCTCGGCTCCGCTCCTGCGCCGGGCCGGTTTCACACGCGAGAACTCAGGCGCCCTCCTCGCCGCCGCGGGCATCGGCGCCATCCTCTCGCCACCGACCCTCGGCGCCGCCGCGTTTCTGATCGCCGAGTTCCTGAAGATCTCGTACGGACAGGTGCTGCTGATGGCGGTGATTCCGACGCTGCTCTACTACTTCGGAATTCTGCTGATGATCGAGGCCGATGTTCCGCGAGGCGTTCCGCCCGTCACCTCAGACGCTCCGGTGACCGAGCCTCGCAGCATCGGCGCGATTCTGCGATCGGGTGGGCACCATCTGATCTCGCCGCTTCTGATCGTCGGGTTCCTGTTCGCCGGCTACTCCGCCACACGCGCCGCGCTCTTCGCCTGCGGTGGGGCGATCGTCCTTAGCTTCATGAACCGCGCGGAGGCTCTCTCGCCCCGGCGTCTGCGGCGAGCCCTCACCAGCGCCGGCGCGTCGCTCGTGCCCGTCATCGCCACCACGGCGTGCGCGGGAATCCTCGTCGCGGGACTCACCCTCACCGGCCTTGGCCTCAAGGTCGCCGGCCTGATCGTGTCACTCGCTGGGTCGAATCCGACCGGCGTGATTCTGCTCTCCGCGATCGCGGTGTCGGTGCTCGGCCTCTCCGTTCCCGTGACCGCGTCGTACATCCTGTCGGCGGTCACGATCGCTCCCGCGTTGATCCAGGTCGGCGTCAACGAACTCGCCGCGCACATGTTCATCTTCTACTACGCGGTTTTGTCGGAAGTGTCGCCGCCCACCGCACTCTCGCCGATGGCGGCCGCGACGTTGTGCCATGGCGATCCCTATCGAACGATCCTCGCCACCTTGCGCTACACCCTTCCGGCGTTCCTGGTTCCGCTCGCGTTCACCCTGCGGGCCGATGGTCTGGGACTTCTGCTCCAGGCCCCCTGGGCCATGGTCGCGACCTCGCTTCTCGCCGCGGTCGCCCTCGTGATCGCGGGCGTGGCCGCGGCGTCCGGCCACCTGATCCGGCCTCTCACTCCCGCGGTTCGCGGTATGTTCGCGGTCGTGGGACTGTTGATCCTGTTCGTATGAGGAGCCCCGTTTCTCAGCTTCATCTCGGTTTCGACCCCGACAACCACGCGGCGGGCGCGGGCTTCGAGTCGCTATCCGACTTCCGCGACGCGTTTTCGAAAATCTTTGGCGAACCTGCTGGCAAAGCCGATTGCGCGAAGGCGATCCACCTCGGCTGGGTGGAGACGCCCATCGGTCCGATGATCGCGGCCTCGCGGGAGGGCGCTTTGATCCTCCTCGAGTTCACGAACCGGCAGAGGATGGAGGTGCAGATCGAGACACTGAGGAAGCGTTTCGAGGCCGTTTTCCTGCCCGAGGACGATGCGGTGATCAAGCAGACGCGCCGCGAACTCGACGAGTACTTCGCGGGCAAACGCCGGGACTTCACGATTCCCCTCGATTACCCCGGCACGCCGTTCGAGACGAAGGTGTGGGACGAGTTGTTGAAGATCCCCTACGGCGAGACCCGCAGCTACGAACAGCTCGCGGAGATCACCAGCTCAAAGGGTGCGGTTCGCGCGGTCGGCAGCGCCAACGGCCGCAACCGCATCGCGATCGTGATCCCGTGCCACCGGGTGATCAACAAGAGCGGTGCGCTGGGAGGATACGGCGGGGGGTTGTGGAGAAAGGAGACGCTGCTCGCGCTAGAGATGGGAACGAAATGACGAATGCGGACGACGCCCTACCCTGTTCGGAGATACTCACGTCACCCCCGCGAAAGCGGGGGCCTAGCGCGCAATGCCGTTACCAACCGCGACGTTAGCCAGCCGCTAAAACACGTACGCGAGGGCGAAGCCGATCTGGGCGAGCATCATCATCTGGTACATGTGCGTCCAGGACGGATGATTCTCAGTCGTCGCGAGCTCTTCGGGGTTGCGGACCAGGAGCCAGACCGTGTAGCACCCGTAGACGATGAGCGTCGCGCCAAGCAGGTTCAGGAGCAGGGCGTTCCCGGTGAGGATTCCCGCGTAGACGCCGACCGGGATCAGGACGAACGGGATCACGAAGAAAGGCGCCATGATCCAGGTCGCTTTCTTCACACCGTAGTCGATGGGCAGCGTGTGGCAGCCGCCGGCCTTGTCGCCTTCGATGTCTGCGAAGTCCTTGGTCGAGGCCGCGCCCAGCAGAAACAGACCGAAGATCGTGCCGATGTACCAGGGCTCCGCGTCCAAAACCGTTTTCACGGTTGACCAGCCCGCCACCTTGAGGAGGATGCCGCGCGGTATGGCGATGGTGATGTTGGCCCAGATCCCGCGACGCTTCGTCCACAAAGGCGGCGCCGAGTAGATCCAGCACATGAACGTGGTGAAGAGCACGATCCAGAAACACTCGCGCGCGCCCACCGGCGTCACCATGAACGCGAGGAGGTTCGCGATCACGAACGTGATGATCGTGAAGGTCCAGGCTTCCTTGAGCGACATGCGGCCTGAGGGCAGGGGCCGCGAAGGCTTGTTCACGCGATCGATGTCGAGGTCGTAGATCTGGTTGATCGCGTTGTTCGCCGCGTTCAACACCGCGGCCATCGCGGTTCCGAGGAGCACCGGGTAGAGAAGTTCCCACGTGATCGGGGCCTTCGTCTGATGGGCCCCCCAGGCGCTTACCGCGCCGGAGAGCACGCCGAGCGCAGGCGGGAGCAGGGTGAAAGGCCGCGCGAGTTCGGAGTAGAGCTTGAGTTTGTTCAAGGAGTTTGGGGGAAGAGAGGCCGAGACTCTACCGGACGAGCAGGCCGATCAAGGTCGCGAAGGCCGCGCCGATCGCCGTGTTCAGCGCGTTCAGGGCGTGGTTGTCGAGCCAGCCGCGCTTTTCCGCCACCGTGCCGATGACGCTCTCGGCGAGCGCTCCGAGAAAACCCGCGAGGGTGACG
>JANNJB010000651.1:0-2778 GCA_031405615.1 Vicinamibacteria bacterium
TCATGATGGTCGGCCTTCAGGGTTCTGGAAAAACCACCACGACTTCGAAGCTCGCCAAGTACCTCTCGAAGAACGGCCGCTATCCCTTGGTGGTTTCCACCGACGTCGCGCGACCCGCGGCCCGCGAGCAACTCGGCATCCTCGCCGGCAAGATCGGCGTGAAGTTCATGCAGCCGCCGACCGACGCGCCGCTCGAGATCGTCAAGAAGGCGATCGCCGAGTGCCGTTCGATGGGCTACGACATTCTCCTCATCGACACCGCCGGCCGCCTGCACATCGACGAAGATCTGATGGCCGAGCTCAAGGCCCAAAAAGCCCTCGCCGAGCCCTCGGAGATCTTCTTCGTGGCCGACGCGATGACCGGCCAGGATGCTCTCACGAGCGCCTCGGCGTTCCAGGAGCAGATCGGCATCACCGGCATCGTCCTCACCAAGCTCGACGGCGATGCGCGCGGCGGTTCCGCGCTTTCCGCCGCCTCGGTGACCGGGTGCCCGATCCGCTTCGCGGGCACGGGCGAGAAGCCGGAGGATTTCGAACTCTTCGACGCCTCGCGAATGGCCGGCCGGATCCTCGGCATGGGCGACGTGATGGGCCTGATCGAGAAGGTCGAGGAGTCGATCGATCCGAAGAAGGCCGCGGAACTCGCCGGGAAGATGGCGAAGAACGAGTTCTCGCTCGAGGACTACCGCGATCAGCTCAAACAGGTCCGAAAGATGGGGAAGATCGGCGATCTCGTGCGGATGATTCCCGGCGTCCCCAAGGTCAACGACGACCAGATGGCGCAGGGCGAGGGCGAGATGAAGAAGTTCGTCGCCATCCTCGACTCCATGACGAACCAGGAGCGGGAACGCCCCGAGATCATTTCCGGGCCGCGCCGCAAGCGCATGGCCATGGGAAGCGGGACCAAAGTTGAAGATGTGAACCGACTGCTCAAGCAGTTTGAGCAGACGAGAAAAATGATGAAACTGATGACCGCGCAGAACGCCAAGGGGTCGAAGCTCCGCAAGCTCGCCTCCCGATTTGGCATGCCCGGGTTGTCATAGAAGACCTTTTCGGGAGAAACTAGGGGATGCTCGCTATTCGTTTACGCCGTACCGGAACCACCAAGAAGCCGTATTACCGCGTCGTTGTCGCTGATTCACGCGCGTGGAGAGACGGGAAGTTCGTTGAGATCGTCGGCCACTACGACCCCCGGGCGAACCCCGGCAAGGTCGTTCTGAAGTCCGACCGCGTCGCCTACTGGATCTCGAAGGGCGCCCAGCCCTCCGACACCGTTCGCAGCCTCATCAAGGGCCACAAGAAGGCCGAGAAGCTAGCGGCGTAGTTGAGTTGGGGGCCGCTAGGGCTCCCGCCGCTTTGAACTCTTCACCTCCGCGTTCCCCCAGGGAAGATGCCGACAGCGTCACCATCGGTATCGTCCTGCGGCCGCACGGGATCCGTGGGGAAGTTGTCGTCGAGCCTCTGACCGACAACGAGACCCGCTTCGCCACGCTGGAGGAGGTTCGCCTTGCGCGACCCTCGGGGGCCGACCTGAAACTGCGTGTGGTCTCGATGTTTTCCCACAAGTCGCGGCTCGTCGTCCAATTCGAGGGGATCTCCAGCATCGAACAAGCGGAGACACTGCGGAACGCCGAGCTTCGCATCCCCATAGCGTCGCTACCCGCCCTGCCCGCGGGTTCCTACTACCATCACGAACTTCGCGGGCTCGATGTGCGCGTCGAGTCGGGCGCTTCCATCGGAACGGTCAGCGAACTCTGGGAGACGGGTGCTACACCCGTTCTCATGATCCACGACAAGGGCCGCGAAACCCTCCTTCCCCTCGTCGACGCCTTCATCCTCGAGGTGAACGTCAAGGGCGGCTTCATGCGGGTCAAGGCCGAGGGAACCGTCTCCTCGTGAGCCTTCGCGTCGACGTCATCACCATCTTTCCCGACCTGGTCCGGGAAGCCCTGCGGCACGGAATCGTGGCGCGCGCGATCGACCAGGGCCTCGCCCGAGTTGAGGCCCATGATCTGCGAACCTTCACCGACGATCGGCATCGGCGGGTCGACGATGCGCCCTTTGGCGGAGGCCCGGGCATGGTGATGCGGGCCGAGCCCTTCTTCCGCGCGGTCGAAGCGATCATGCCCGAAGGCGCCTCGCCCGAGCGGCCCATCGTCCTGCTTTCGCCGCGCGGGGAGAAGTTCACGCACAGGAAGGCGCGCGACTACTCGAAACTCGAACGTCTGGTTCTCCTGTGCGGCCGCTACGAAGGCATCGATGAACGAGTCCGCACCGACCTCGCCACCCTCGAACTGAGCCTCGGCGACTTCGTCCTGATGGGTGGGGAAGTCCCGGCCCTCGCGGTGATCGAAGCAAGCGTTCGTCTCATTCCGGGCGTTCTCGGGGACGCCGAGTCGAGCGAGCAGGACAGCTTCGAGAACGACCTCCTCGATCATCCTCACTACACCCGGCCCGCGGATTTCCGCGGTTTCAAGGTTCCAGATGTCCTGCTCTCAGGCGATCACGCCGCCATCCTCAGATGGCGGCGGCAGGAAGCGGCCCTGGCCACGCGGACCCGGCGCCCCGATCTGAGCCGCGACTGACCAGGCGGCAAAACCACAGCGTTTGAGCTAAACTTCGCGGCTCTCGAAACGCCCATAGGAACTCCCATGAACGCCATCGCCACCATCGAAAAGAACATCAACCCGAAGATCCATCCGGAGCTTCGCGCCGGCTCCACTGTGCGCGTCCACGTCAAGGTGCGCGAGTCGATCCTCAAAGAGGAGCAGAAGGCGA
>JANNJB010000652.1:0-2040 GCA_031405615.1 Vicinamibacteria bacterium
GTCGAGACCGACCTATATGTCAACTTGCGGCGGGGTCGCACTCCGTTGCGCTTCGCTCCACTCCGCTTGACCTCTTCCCGACGTGCGGTTTGTGAAAGGTGGCGATTGTTCGGTTCGCCGGTGCCTACGTAGAGAATGGAAGGATCGGACGGTGCCAGCGTCACGTCGCCAATGGACGAAACCTCCTCGTCGGTGAAGATTGTCTCGAACGTGATGCCGCCGTTCGTGGTCTTGAGGATTCCCGCCGAGGCCATGCCGACGTAGAAAGTCGTCGGGTTTGACTCGACGACTGCGAGGTCATCCACGCGGCCGCCCATGTTGGCGGGGCCGATGTTCCTGAACTCCATCGCCTTGAAATGATCGGCCTTGACCGAGGCCAGGGCCTGTGGTGTGGGAGTCGCTATGGCTTTCGCCGGCTTCTTCTGAGCGCTCGCCAAAGAAGCGGTGAGCAGGAGTGACAGTACGGCGATTCCCGCGGTTCGGGCAAGGGTCATGTGGGTCTCCATTTGGTGAGAGGGGCAAGGCGACTACCCGCGCCGTAGCGGGGGGATTCTGGGCCGGTCCAGCCCAATCGTCAACTGTTGGGGAGTCGTTCCTTGAGCCAGGCCGCCAGCTCCTCGGCGATCGCCTGATGACCCGCGGCAGAGGGGTGGAGGTCGGTGGCAGAGATGGCGAGGGGCGAACGTCCATAGTCGGGGGCGCCGAGTTGCCGCGCCCGTTGTCGCAGGGACGATCGAAGGACGAGAACGGGTATGTCGTTGGACTTGAGTGCGGTGAGCATGTCGTCCTCGAACCACACGCCATGGGTGAGAGCGAGGACAGGAACGTCATGCGCGCGTCCGAACTCCGCCAGATCGCCGAGTGCGGTCCGAAAGGCGTCGAGGCCGACGAGTAAGCGGTACGCTTCGGGCACGCGCTGGGCGTCACGAGCGTAGGTTTGTGCCGCCGCTCCCGATCCGTGCGGAGCCTCGGAGAGGCCGGATCCGCTGTCCTGGGGCCTGGGGGCGCCCGCGAGTCGCGAGCGGACGAAGTCGAACAGGAATGAGCGCCGAGGCGTCCATGGGTCGACGGCGCTCCAGAGGAAGTTCGGGAGATCGAGGTCGTTGCCGACGATCTCGATGAGAACAAGATCGGGCTCGAATGCCGCGCCACGTTCCCGGAGCATCTCCACTTCCATCGGGGTGTTGAAACCGGGGATCGCGAGATTCACGGTTTCGACCTGCCGGCCGGAGAGGAAATCGTTCCCGGGTTCGGCGAGGCGCGCGAGGTACGTCTCTTCGTCCGAGACGCCCTGGCCGAACATGTAGGAATCGCCGATGCCGACGATTCGAAACGCGTGGCTGGGTTTGGGGCGAACAACGTCGAGCCCCCGATGTCCGGCATCGGACGTGGTGACGCGACCACCCGAGAAAACAACGTCGAGCCGGGGACGAAGCTCGTAGACGATCCGCGGGTTCTCCGACTTGCGGATCATCTGGCCCAGGGTGGCCGAAGATCCGGGTCCCGGGCCAACGAGTTGGGACAGGTCGCGGTCGAGCCGGCCCTCGCGGCGCTCCTCGCGTACCTCCGTCACGCGAGCGATGGTTTCGAGAATCAGCAGGCCCGTGAACGTACCGAACGCGGCCAGGAGCAGGACGGGCAACGGTCTGCGCGATCGTGTCATCAGGAGCGCGAGTCTACCGGCCCGGTTGCGGGCGCATCGTCTGGCGGCGCTACACTCGTCGCCATGTTCAAGGCCCCATCGCGCCGCTTCGTTTCGATCGCCGCTCTCATCGCGCTGGGCGGTTGCGCGACCAACCCGGCCACGGGAAAACGGCAGCTCATGCTGGTGAGCGAGGGCCAGGAAGCGGCGATGGGGAAGGAGGCCGACGAGCAGTTCCACGCGCTCTACGGCGACTTCCCCGACCAGAACCTCCAGCGCTATGTCGAGTCGGTGGCTCGTCCCCTCGCCGCGGTGTCCGAGCGGCCGTCTTTGCCCTGGACGTTCCGCGTCGTCGACGATCCTCAGGTGAACGCCTTCGCGCTTCCCGGCGGCTACGT
>JANNJB010000653.1:0-2759 GCA_031405615.1 Vicinamibacteria bacterium
TTCCTTGCCGGCGCTGTCTTCGCCGTGGCCGCGTCCGGCGTCACCGCAGGCGAGGAGAAGGCGGCGAACACGATCGTCTTCGTCTGCGAACACGGAACGGTGAAGAGCGTGATCGCGATGCAGCTTTTCAACAAGCTCGCCACCGAGCAGGGATCGAGACTGCGCGCGGTTTCGCGCGGCACATCGCCCGATAGCGCGGTGCCCCAACCCATCGCGGAGGCGCTTTCGAAAGACGGCCTTGCTCCGGTTGGATTCAAGCCCACGGGCCTCTCGAAGGCGGACCTGAAGAACGCGGCGCGCGTGGTTTCGATAGGAGCCGATGTCCTGAGCGTCACCAAGGGCAGCGCCGTACCGGTTGAAGCGTGGAAGGACATCCCGGCCGCATCAGTGGACTACGTAGCGGCGAGAGACGCTCTCAAGGCGAAGATCGTGGACCTGCTTCAACGCGAGGCTCGAGCGACTCGCCCTCCCCGTTGAAGCAGCCCGCCGTGGTTATACTTTTGGTATGAAGACCGCGGTTTCCATCCCAGACGACATCTTCGAGCGGGCCGAGGGTTGGGCGCGCCGCATGCGGCAATCCAGGAGCGAGGTCTACAGCCGGGCGCTTCGGGAATATGTGTCGCGTCATTCTCCGGATGAGGTGACGGAGGCGATGAACCGCGTTTGCGACGCGGTCAAAGAGCCCGCGGATCCGTTCAGAGCCGCCGCTGCGCATCGCGTGCTGAAACGGAGCGAGTGGTGATATCCCAGGGCGATGTCTGGTGGGCGGACCTGCCAGAACCATCAGGTTCTGGCCCGGGATTTCGCCGCCCGGTGGTCGTGGTTCAGGGCGAGGCTTTGAACCGCAGCCGGATCGCCACGATAGTTTGCGTTCCGCTCACCAGCAATTTGCGCTGGGCCGATGCGCCCGGCAATGTGCTTCTCACCTCCAGGATGACCGGTCTTCCCAAAGACTCGGTCGCGAACGTTTCGCAGATCATCGCCCTGGACAAGTCGGCCCTGGCGGATCGTGCAGGCAGGCTTTCGGCCGCGAAGACGGAGCTTGTGTTGTCGGGCATCGACGTCATTCTCGGACGCTGAAGCGCGCGCGGCTGCCCACATCACCCGAGGGGCCTCTGATCGCCGGCCAAGATCCCGCGGGGCGATACCATCGGTGGCATGGAAAACCCGGCTCTTCCGCGGGGCGGGTTCAGGGCGGTCCTGGCCCTGCCTCGCACGGTGTGGCTGATCGGTCTGATCAGTCTCGTCAACGACAGCTCCAGCGAGATGTTGTATCCGCTCATCCCGCTCTATCTGACCTCCGTGCTGATGGCCGGGCCGCGCGCCCTCGGGATCATCGAGGGGATCGCCGAAGCCACCGCCTCGCTGCTCAAGCTGTTCTCGGGTGTGGTGGTCGACCGCGTGCGACGAGCCAAGCCCTGGATCGTGTTCGGCTACGGCCTCGCCGGGGTCGGGCGTCCGCTCATCGCGTTTGTGACGGGCTGGCCCACCCTGCTGATGATCCGGTTCGCCGACCGGGTGGGAAAGGGACTTCGCTCATCACCGCGTGATGCCCTGCTGGCGGCGAGTGTGGATCCCTCTCACCGGGGTCTCGCCTTCGGTCTGCATCGCGCTATGGACAACGCGGGCGCGGTGATCGGCCCGGTGGTCGCAACCGCACTTCTCGCGGCCGGGATGCCTCTGCGTGAAGTCTTCCTCTGGTCGGTCATCCCCGCGGTCATCTGTCTGGGTCTGGCGCTGGCGCTTCGCGAGCCCGAGGCGGTGAAGCCCGCGACGCCACCGGCTTTCGACTGGCGCATGGGGGATATGCCGCCCGCCTTCAGGCGCTACCTTGTAGTCGTGGCGCTCTTCACTCTGGGCAATTCGTCGAACATGTTCCTGCTCCTCCGCGCCCGCGAGCTTGGGGTTTCGCAGACTCAAGTCCCGCTGCTGTGGGCCGCGGTGTCGCTCGTGGCCACGGTCTTCTCCACACCACTTTCGGCACTTTCGGACCGGCTCGGACGGACACGGTTGCTGGTCGCGGGCTACGCCGCCTACTCGCTCTTCTATGCCGCCTTCGGTTTGCTGACCAGCGGCGGTTTGTGGCTCTTTGGCCTCTTCGCCTTCTATGGCCTGTTCATGGCCGCCACCGAAGGCGTCGAGAAGGCGCTGGTCGCGGACCTCGCGTCATCGGAGCGACGAGGGACGGCCTTCGGCTGGTTCAACCTGACCGCGGGGCTCTTGCTCCTGCCCGCCTCGGTGGTCTTTGGATGGCTCTACCAGGCCGCCTCTCCTCTGACCGCCTTCGGCTTCTCGAGCTTGTGTGCCGGGCTCGCCGCGTTGCTTATGGCGACCTGGGTTCGCGACGGTTCGCCAGGAGGCGATGTCAATCGACGGGTCTGAGCGTGGTCCAGCTGGCCAGGACCTGCCCCGCCAGACCGGCTACGACCACAAAAGCCTGGGGCTGGTTCACCGCCGCGACCACTGCGAAACTGAAGACGAGAAACACGACGTTCGCCCAACGAACGACCGGAGCCGCGGGCATCCGGCAAGGTTCGACGCCGACATGCGCCCAGTTGAAAACGCCAAGCAACAGCAAGCCGAGTCCGGATCCTAAGAACCACACCGCGCCTGGCGAAAGGCGCGAGTACATCATCGGTGTGACGGCGCAATGCACAAGCGCGACCAGCACGACGGCGCCGCTCGATACACGGTGAATCGTCCGCCATGCGTTGAAACTCACCCGCCGAGTCTACGATTCGTGCTGGTCGGCTAGCGAG
>JANNJB010000654.1:0-2143 GCA_031405615.1 Vicinamibacteria bacterium
TTTTCCCCGCCCGTTTCGCACAAACAAGGCACATCGTTATAGACTCCACGGCTCCGCGCAACGTGGGGCCCCTCGGTAGGATTCAATGAAGAAAGTCGTAGCTCAGGTCAAATTGCAGATCCAGGCTGGCAAAGCCAACCCAGCCCCCCCCGTGGGCTCGGCCCTGGGTCCCACCGGCATCAACATCATGGACTTCTGCAAGGCATTCAATGCCAAGACGTCCAAGGACGAAGGTCTGATCATCCCCGTGATCGTGACCGTCTACGCCGACCGCTCTTATACCTTCATCACCAAGACCCCGCCCGTCGCCATCCTCATCAAGAAGGCCGCGCAGATCGCCCAGGGCAGCGGAACGCCGAACAAGACGAAGGTGGGCAAGATTTCCATGAAGCAGGTTGAGGACATCGCGAAGCAGAAGCTGGTCGACCTCAACAGCACTGACCTCCAGGCCTCGATGCGGCAGGTTATGGGCACCGCCCGCTCGATGGGCGTGGAAGTTCGCTAAGCCGCAAAACCCGTTTTCGGAGCGCGCTCTCATAAAGAGGACGCGTCAGTCACAAAAGAAGCGTCTGGAGCGTATCGGACAACCACCAGGCGTCGCGGGGCAGCCAAGCCCCGTTCGACGCACCGTCTGGAACCAGCCGCAGCTCAACAACCAAGGTGGGAGCGACGGACCGTTTCTTTGGTCTCTCGCGAGAAGGAGTGCAAGACAGGATTTATGTCGAAAGTCGGTAAGAAGTTCAAGGCAGCCGCGAAAGCGGTGGGCGACAAGCCAGCCATCCTGCTGCCCGAAGCGGTGAATGCGGTCGTCAAGAACGCCTTCGCCAAGTTCGACGAGACTGTCGATGTGGCCATGCGCCTCGGGGTCGACCCGAAGCACGCCGATCAGATGGTTCGCGGCACGGTTGTGCTCCCTCACGGTCTTGGCGGCAAGGCCAAGCGCGTGGCGGTGATCGCGGCCGGGGACAAGCTCAAGGAAGCGACCGCAGCGGGCGCTGACTTCGTGGGTGGCGAGGACCTCGTCGCCAAAATTCAGAACGAGAACTGGCTCGACTTCGACGCCCTCGTCGCGACGCCCGACATGATGCGGTCGGTCGGAAAACTCGGCAAGGTGCTCGGCCCCCGCGGCCTCATGCCCAACCCCAAGACCGGAACCGTGACCACCGACGTGGCGAAGGCCATCAAGGAGATCAAAGCCGGCAAAGTAGAGTACCGCGTCGACAAGAACGGCGTGGTTCACGCTCCTTGCGGCAAGGTCTCCTTCGGCGATTCCAAGCTGACCGAGAACATCCTCGCTCTCACGGAGAGCGTGATGAAGGCGAAGCCTCCGGCGGCCAAGGGCAAGTACGTCCGCTCGGTAACGATTTCTTCCACGATGGGCCCGGGCGTCAGGGTCGATCTCGCCTCCATCGAAGCGCAGGAGTAGGTCAATGGCACTCAAGAGGGCCGAAAAAGAAACTTTCGTCGAAGCACTCCGCGGCGACTTCGCAAAGTCGCAGCACGCGATCCTCGTCGACTTCCGCGGCATCACCGTGCCCGCGGTCACCGAGTTCCGTCGCAAGATCCGCCAGTCGGGGGGCCACTACAAGGTCATCAAGAACACCCTGGCGGTGAGAGCGCTCGAGGGCACACCCCTCGCCGCGCTCAAGGACAAGTTCATCGAGACCACGGCCATCGCGTACTGCGACACCGACCCGGTCGCCCTCGCGAAAGTCATCGTCGACTTCTCCAAGGACCATCCGCAGATCGTGGTGAAGAGCGGCGTGGTGTCGGGCTCGCAGATGCTCGACGCCAACGGCGTCAAGGCTCTCTCGACCATGCCCGGCCTGCCCGAGCTTCGCTCGACGCTGCTCGGCATTCTCCAGGCGCCGGCTTCGAAGCTGGTCCGCCTGCTGAACACGCCCGCCCAGCAGATGGTGCGCGTGCTCAAGGCGCATGGCGATAAAGAGGCCGAGGCGCAGTCGTAACAATTTTTCCGGTTTTTGAAACCTTACGTTCCTTAAAGACAACGAGTAGTGAGAGGAGATAGACGTGGCTGACATCCAGGCAATTGCAACCGAACTGAGCGGGCTCTCTGTAATGCAGGTGGCCGAGCTCGTGAAGACGCTCGAAGAGAAGTGGGGCGTCTCCGCGGCAGCGGCGG
>JANNJB010000655.1:0-14751 GCA_031405615.1 Vicinamibacteria bacterium
AAGGCCTGAGACGCGTTGAGCACCACCGGGATGTAGGGCAGCCGAGTCGCAAGGAGACCGAACATGAAACCGAGAGTCTTGACGCCGGAACTACTCCGGAGGATCGACGCCTGGTGGCGCGCGGCGAACTACCTCTCGGTCGGCCAGATCTACCTCTTCGATAATCCACTACTGAGGAAGCCGCTCACCCTGGCCCACATCAAACCGCGCCTGCTTGGCCACTGGGGCACGACGCCGGGGCTGAACTTCATCTACGCCCACCTGAACCGCGTCATCAAGGCGCATGACCTCAACGTCATCAACATCACCGGGCCCGGCCACGGTGGCCCTGGCCTCGTGGCGAACGCCTATCTCGAAGGAACTTACACCGAGGTCTATCCCGACATAGCTCAGGACGAAGACGGGATGCAGCGGCTGTTCAAGCAGTTCTCCTTTCCGGGCGGCATCCCGAGCCATGTGGCGCCCGAGACTCCGGGGTCGATTCACGAAGGCGGCGAACTGGGCTACTCGCTG
Source organism: Vicinamibacteria bacterium (assembly GCA_031405615.1). Classification (GTDB taxonomy): domain Bacteria; phylum Acidobacteriota; class Vicinamibacteria; order Fen-336; family JAGNNV01; genus JAGNNV01. The sequence goes on from JANNJB010000655.1 coordinate 514, forward strand.
TCGCACGCTTTCGGCGCGGCGTTTGACAACCCTGACCTGCTCGTCGCGTGCGTGGTCGGCGATGGCGAAGCGGAGACGGCTCCGCTCGCCACCGCGTGGCACTCGAACAAGTTCCTCAATCCGGTCCACGACGGCGCGGTGCTGCCGATTCTTCATCTGAACGGCTACAAGATCGCCGGGCCCACCGTGCTTGCGCGGATTCCGCACGATGAGCTTGAAGCCCTGTTTCGCGGTTACGGTTACACCCCGCATTTCGTCGAGGGTGACGACCCGGCCCGGATGCACAAAAAGATGGCCACGACACTCGACGTGGTCGTGGAGGACATCCGGCGCATCCAGCGTCACGCCCGCGCCAGGGGATTCAAGAAAAGGCCGCTCTGGCCGATGATCATCCTGCGCTCGCCCAAGGGCTGGACCGGCCCGAAGGTGGTGGACGGCCAGCCCACCGAAGGCACGTTCCGCTCGCATCAGGTGCCGATGGGCGACATGAATCGGCCGGGACACGTGAAAGTTCTGGCGAAGTGGCTGAAGAGCTATCGGCCTCAGGAGTTGTTCGACAAAGGCGGCAAGCTCCGCCCGGAACTTGCAGAGCTGGCGCCTTCAGGCGAGCGCCGCATGAGCGCCAATCCTCATGCCAACGGCGGGCTCCTTCTGCACGACCTGCACTTGCCGGATTTCCGCGACTACGCGCTGAAGGTGCTAAAGCCGGGGTCGGTGAAGGGCGAAGCCACCCGCGTCCAGGGTGAGTTCATCCGCGACGTTGTGAAACACAACCCCCATAACTTCCGCGTCTTCAGTCCGGACGAAACCACGTCGAACCGCTGGGGCGCTGTGTTCGAGGTGACAGATCGTTGTTCGACGGCGGAGATTCTCCCAGGCGACGACCACGTCGCCCCCGATGGCCGCGTGATGGAGATGTTGAGCGAGCATCAGTGCGAAGGGTGGCTCGAGGGTTATCTGCTCACCGGCCGTCACGGCTTCTTCTCCTGTTACGAAGCGTTTATCCACATCGTCGATTCAATGTTCAACCAGCACGCGAAGTGGCTGGATGTTGCCGGCAAGATTCCGTGGCGCCGGCCCATCGCTTCGCTCAACTACCTGCTGTCGTCGCACGTGTGGCGGCAGGACCACAACGGCTTCTCTCATCAGGACCCGGGCTTCATTGACGTCGTGGCCAACAAGAAGGCCGAGATCGTTCGTGTCTATCTGCCGCCTGACGCGAACACCCTGCTCTCGGTGACGGATCACTGCCTGCGCAGCCGGAACTACGTGAACGTGATCGTGGCCGGCAAACAGCCCATGCCGCAGTGGCTCGACATGGACGCCGCCGTCACCCATTGCACGGCTGGCATCGGCCGCTGGTCGTGGGCCAGCAACGAGGGGGGCGGCGAGCCGGATGTTGTGATGGCCTGCGCCGGGGATGTCCCGACCCTCGAAACCCTGGCTGCGGTCGAGTTGCTGCGGAAGTTTTTCCCGAAGTTAAGAATCCGGCTGATCAACGTGGTGGATCTGATGAAGCTCCAACCCTCGAGCGAGCATCCCCACGGCTTGAGCGACAAGGACTTCGACGCGCTCTTCACGACGAGCAAACCGATCGTCTTCGCCTATCACGGGTATCCGACCCTGATTCACCGGCTCACGTATCGCCGCACCAACCACGGCAATCTGCACGTGCGCGGGTTCAAGGAAGAGGGCACGACCTCGACGCCGTTCGACATGGTGGTGATGAACGACCTGGATCGGTTCCACCTCGTGATGGACGTGATTGATCGCGTCCCGACTTTGGGCTCGAAGTCCGCACGCGTCAAAAAGACGATGCACGACAAGCTCCTCGCCCACAAGCAGTACATTCGTCAGCACGGCGACGACATGCCCGAGATTCGCGACTGGACGTGGCCCCCTTGAGCCTTCGTATTCTGGTCTTGAACCCCGGCAGCGCGACGCTGAAGTTCGGCCTGTATCAGATGCCCGGGGCGACCGTGTTGGCGAGCGGCCTCGTCGATCGGATAGGAACGCCACAATCCGAACTCAGGATGCTGGTGGCGGGGCAGAAGCCCGAAATCGAGCCGGTTGTGGCGAAGAAGCCGGGGCCGGCGGCGCGACAGATCATCCGCCGCCTACGCTTGCTGCTCGATGTGAACGACGGGGCTCGGTTGCCGATCGACGCGGTTGGATGTCGTGTTGTGCACGGTGGTCCTGGGCTCGTGGGGCCGACGGTCGTCACCGCGTCTGTCCTTGCCGAGCTCCGCGCTCTAAAGGGGCTGGCTCCGTTGCACATCCCCGCGGACGTGGCGGTGCTTGAGCAGGTGCGGCAATCGCTCCCCGGAACTCCGGTGATCGCCGTGTTCGACACCGCCTTCCACCAGACCCTCCCGGAAGTTGCCCGCACCTACGCCCTGCCGGTCGAGCTGTGCGCCCGCTACGGCTTGCGTCGTTACGGCTTTCACGGCGTCTCGCACGCCTACGTATCCAGACAACTCATCAAGCAACTTGGGCGAGGCGTGAAGGGAACCAGACTCATCACCTGTCACCTCGGAAATGGAGCGAGCGTCTGCGCCGTCCGCGATGGCCAAAGCATCGACACCAGCATGGGCCTGACCCCGATGGAAGGGTTGGTCATGGGCACGCGGTCCGGGGATGTGGATCCTGGTCTTGTTCTTTACCTCATCCGCGCTGCCCGCATGACCGCAGCCGAAGTGGATGATTTGCTGAATCACCAAAGCGGTCTGCGCGGTCTGTCGGGGCTGAGCGCAGATCTACGCGATCTGGAACAGGCGGCTCTTAAGAAGGACAAGCGCGCGGAACTGGCCCTGGAGATCTTCGCCTATCGCGCCTGCAAGTACATTGGTGCATTCGCCGCGTCGCTACAGGGATTGGACGCGCTCGCATTCACTGGCGGCATGGGTGAACATTCCCCTTCCATGCGCCGCCGTATCTGCCGGAGGCTGGGGTTCCTCGGATTACGTCTGGACGGCAGACGTAATCGAGCAGCAACCCGTCGTTCAGCCGTGAGGATAAGCGTCGAGGGCGCCAGCGTACAGTTATGGGTGATTCCAACCGATGAAGAACGCGAGATCGCACACTCGACCTACGAACGGCTTCGACGCCATGGATGACACCCCCGGCGGTCTTGATGGAAAGAGCTTGACCTTGGACTCGGGTCCAGGGCTTACCCTGTGGTCCGATGGATGGCCCACTTGAGAATCGGTGATCTGGCAAAGCGGTGCGGCGTTTCGCGCGACACCCTGCGCTTTTACGAGCGGGACGGCCTGATCTCTCCGCCCCCGCGCTCCGACGCGGGCTACCGGCTCTATGGGGAATCGGACGCTCAGCGGGTCCAGTTCATTCGGCGCGCGCAGTCGGTGGGGCTGGCGTTGCGTGGGCGTACCTCGGCCGTGATGGGTCGAGGCCCAACCAGCTAGCTCGGGGAATCACCGCTACAGCCGAAGAGCACGGAGCTTCCCCTTGGGGAAGCGCAAGCCTGGCCACGAGGAGGAGTACGCGTACGACAAACCGGACCTCGGTCGAGCCCGTTTGGCGCCCTATCGGTTTGGATGGCCTGAAGAAGTCGTTCACGCCCGAACAGCTCGAACGAATCGAGCAAAGAACACGAAAGACGCCCCTGGATATGCGGCCGCGCGAGCTTCGGAAGATCGCCGGTGTCACCCAGGCGAGTCTGGCGAAGCGCCTAAAGGTTTCGCAGGGGCAGATATCCGAAACTGAGAATCGAGAGGACGTTCTGGTGTCGACGTTGCGGCGGTATGTGGCGGCGTTGGGGGGGCGAGATCGAGGTCGTGGCTCGCTTTGGCGACAAGAGTCTGAATGTCAGCCCCTAACAAGAGGATCCGCGTGAACGACCTTCGCTGCCGTTGTGGCAGCGTCAGGCGAGAGGGAAACCGCCGGCGGGCCGTCCAAGTGGAGATTCCTCGATGACCTGGAGCGCTACCTTGGCGTCGATCCCGTTCGCGGTCGCGGCCGCGAGCAGCCACTCTCGCTCCTGCGGGTGGAACTCGCCGTCGCACAACGCGACCAGCGCCGCCTCGCGCAGAAAGGCCTCCGCCGCCGGGCGAGAGCTGAAGCGAGGGGGGGCGGTCAGGAAGTGCAGGTTCTCGAAGACGGAGTCGATCGAGGCGTCAACGTATGCGGCGTTGAAGCCATGCTCGGCAGCCCAGGCCTGAATGTGGGCCCTCTGGGCCACGTCTAGAACGCGGTCGACGGCCATCATCTGGACAATGCCCCTCAGGTGGAGGCCGCGATCCTGAAGCTCGGGTCCGTTGAGGAGCATCTGTGCAAGCTAGCATGTGCCCCTGCCGGATCGTGCGCGAGCGTAGGGGCGTCCCCCGGGCAGATGGGCAGGTGAGAACGACCGGCTGTGCCGCCATGCGCCTACCTCAGGACGTCCGCGAGCCGGTCCGAGCCATCGCCATTGCAGGCGAGCCACGCTCTCGTCTGGGATTCTCGGCGGCACGTGCGGAAGAGCGATCTGGGACTGCGGCCGGATCGGGGAAGCGTAAACCACGCTGCAGACGATAGCGCCTTGCTGCGAATCTCCCCCCCACGCCGGGATGTTCCGCAGTCGATCACCCACGGGTTTCATAGCAGCAGGAGCCAGTCCGGTTCGCGTTACCACGACGAAGCAACCCCCCACCACGTGGAAATGGTCCCAAACCCCGGCCCGGTTCGAGCGCTATCATCAGGGAGGCTGCATGACTCTTGTCCGCAGTTTGCATCGGGGATCGAGCACGAGGAGGTGCCGATGAGTGCTGATGGCTTCGTCGCCGAGCTCACCTTCGTGGCGATCCTCATAGTGCTCAACGGCCTCTTCGCCGGCGCGGAGATCGCGGTGGTTTCGGCGCGCCGCAGTGTGCTGCATGCGCGAGCGCAGGCTGGCGACCGCAACGCGGCGGCGGTGCTGCGCCTCAAGGCTGACCCCGACCGATTCCTGGCCACCGTCCAGATTGGGGTCACACTCGTCGGAACCATGGCCTCCGCCATCGGGGGTGTTGCGGCGATCGAACGTCTCGAGCCGCTCCTGGCTTCCGTGCCCCTGCCCTGGCTCCGCGATTTGGCGGAGCCGCTGGCCGTGGCTACCGTGGTCTTCACCATCGCCTACCTGTCGCTGGTCGTGGGGGAGCTGGTGCCCAAGTCCGTGGCGCTGCGCTACGCCGAAACGATCGCCATGCGGGTCGCACGGCCGGTCGAGTTTCTCGGCCGCGTGAGTGGCCCCGTCCTGGCGGTGCTCGCGGCCTCCACCCGCCTCGTCCTGCGCCCGCTCGGCCTGCATCGCGGACCCCCGAGTCCGTTTCACACCCTCGACGACCTCAAGGCCATTGTGCGCGAGGCCGAGGACCAGGGCCTCGTCCAGGGCGAACTGCTGAGCGGCGCGCTGACTTTCCACGATCGGGACGTGCGCCAGATACTGACCCCGCGCAACCGCATCGACTTCATCGCTCTGGGCATGAGCGTCGAACAGGCGATGGACCGTGTGGCCGAGTCGGGCCACTCCCGGTACCCGGTCTATGACGGCAACCCCGAGAACGTGATCGGGTTCCTGTATGCACATGATCTCTTTGCCGCCGCTCAGAGCGGCCAGGGCTCGGATCTCAAGACCCTTGTTCGCCCGGCCCTGATCATGCCCGCAGGAAAACCCGCGACCGCACTCCTGGCCGAGATGCGCACCTCCCGCTCGCAGATGGCCTTGATCGTGGATGAGCACGGCTCGCTCGTGGGCCTGGTGACGCTGGAAGACCTTCTCGAGGTCATCGTCGGCGAGATTCAGGACGAACACAAGGTCCGAGAGGAACGCATGGTCCACCTGCCCGGCGGCGCGATGGAGATCGACGGCGCCTTTCCGGTCCATGAGCTCAACACGGATCATGATCTGGGCCTGCCCGAGTCGACCAGATATGTCACGATCGCCGGCCTGCTCTTGCAGCGGCTGGGCACTCTGCCCAAAGCCGACGATACGCTGTCCCTGTCACCGTATACGATTACCGTCATTCGCATGCAACGACAGCGCATAGCGCGCGTGCGCATCCAGCGTGGCCCTCAGACGGAACGGAACGCTCCATAGCCCCCTGCGGTGGCCTACCAGCCAGGAAGGAACATCGACTCGATAACGGTGAAGGCACTCCTGCGGCCCGAGGCCCTCGCGACTTTGTCTTCGAGTGGTCATCGCTTCTGTGCGAGCGCTTCCTGCCCGATTGTCTACTTTGCCGACCGCGAGGCGTTCGACGTTGATGCCGTCGCTGTCCCCGTCTTTCAAAAGGAGGCCGGCGTCGATCGCACCGTCTGCTACTGCTTTCAGATCGGCGAGGCTGATCTGCGCCGCGAGATCCAGGCGGCCGGTGGATCCACGGCATCCAAACGCGTGAGTGCGCACGTCAAGGCAGGCCGCTGCGCCTGCGAGATCAAGAACCCGCAGGGCAGCTGTTGTCTTGGAAACCTCACCTCGACGGTGGCGGCACTCGTCGTGGAATTCGCGCTCCCTATCCGAATCGAGCCTGTAGTCCCTTAGTCGAGTCTCGGTCGGCGTGCCTCCAAGCTTGCCCTCCGCACGAACGCGAAAGTCAAGACTGGTCGAGCGAAACAACTTCTACAAATGACTGCCCGAAGCGATCGGGGGCTCGCCCCCCATCAAGATGGAGTTTCGACAGGGACCAAGGGCCGAGGACTCAAACTACGGCCTCCCCGGCCCCTGATCGACTACTTCGCCGCCGGAGCCTTCTTTGCGCAACGGCAGTCCTTGCCGCAATCGCACTTACCCCCCTTGTCACATCCACAGTTTGTTTCGCCACAGGCTTTGCATTTCATGTCGGGCATGTCGTTCGCTCCTCAATTAACGCCGGAAAACACCGGCGACGCCAATAGGAGTGCAAACTGGGTGCCACGAGGAGATTGCTTACGCCACGGAGCAGGCGCAATGACGCTAATCCCCCGTTAATCAAACCGGCCTAAGCTGCATCCATGCGCGTGCTCGTCATCGAAGACGACCAGAAACTGGCCTCCGTTCTCCGTCAGGGCCTCAAGGAGCAGGGCTATGGCGTGGATGTGGCCGCGGACGCCGCGCAGGGCTTCGCGATGGCGATGGCTTCCGACTACGACGCCCTGCTCCTCGACGTCATGCTTCCGGGCCGAAGCGGTCTGGATGTGCTTCGCGACCTTCGCGACCGCGGGTCGCGCTCGCCCATTCTCGTCTTGAGCGCCCGTTCTACCGTGGGAGACCGGGTGAAGGGCCTCGACCTCGGCGCGGATGACTATCTGAGCAAACCCTTCGAATTCCAGGAACTGCTCGCAAGACTTCGGGCGATCACGCGCAGGCCTCCCGTCGAGCCAAACACCGTGCTGAGGGTGGCGGATCTGGAGATGGATGTGGCGCGCCGGGAGGTCTCCAGGCGTGGGCGCCGCCTGGAACTGACCACGAAGGAGTTCGCGCTGCTGGAGTATTTCCTTCGCAAGAAGGGTCTTCTCCTGACTCGGTCCATGATCCTCGACCATGTCTGGGACTTGGACTACGACGGCGGCTCGAACCTCGTCGAGGTGTACATCAACTATCTGCGCCGGAAAACCGAACAGGCCTCCGCACCCCGTTTGATCCACACCGTCCGTGGATCGGGCTACATTCTCAGGGAAACCGAGTAGCCCTGTGGGAACTCTGCGCATGCGCCTGGCGATCTTTCACGCCCTTGCCCTGTCCCTCGTTCTGGCCTTGTTCTCAGCCCTGATCTACGGGATGGTTCGAGATCAGCTGATCCGGCACCACGACGCAGATCTGACCAAGACGGCGCGGGCCGTCGCGGGAATCCTTTCAGCGCAACCCGACTGCGAAACCCTCACTCCGTCTCAACGCGCGGACCTCGAACTTCTCGGGCCGCTGGTGCTGGTTCACGAGGTGGGCGGCGAGCGGCGGGTCTTCTTCGAGTCCGCCGACAAACGCGGACTGGGCGCCCTTGTGGAATCGAAGCCTGACGTCTCGAGCCTGCCCGTGTCCAGGTTCGAGACGATCGGACTGCTCGGCCAACCCGTCCGCGTCTATTTCGAGCCCTACCGGTCGCAAACCGGCCGGTCGGGCTTGATTCAGGTGGCCCAGGGGTTAGGCGATGTGCCCCTGCCCCTCGCGACTCTCCGTCGCGCCCTCCTCGTGATGGCGCCCCTCGCGGTTTTGCTCGCGGCGTTTGGCGGCTATGTCCTGGCGCGACGCGCGCTGGCTCCAGTGGCCGAGGTCACGCGGCTCGCGAAGGAAATCGGGGCGGGCAGCCTGGACCGACGGCTTCCCCCTCCGCGGGTGCTGGACGAGATCGGGGAACTGGTCACGACGCTGAACCTGATGATCGGGAGGCTCGACTCCGCGTTTGAGAGCATGCGGAGATTCACCGCCGACGCGTCCCACGAGCTTCGCGGGCCGCTTTCCACCATGCGCGGGGCCATCGACGTCTCCCTCGCACAGTCCCGTGACGCCGCAGGCTATCGCGAGACGCTCCTTTCGGTCGGCCAGGACGTGGATCGCCTGCGCTCGATCACCGCCGACCTCCTGCTTCTGGCGCGCGCAGACGCCGGTCGGCAACCGGTCGAGCAGGCTCCCGTACGTCTCGATATCGTGGCCAGCGAGATCGTGGAGACCATGGGAGCTTCCGCTCCGAGCACGATGGCAATCGCCGTCGAGGCGACCCATCCTGTGATGGTGGCGGGCGACGAGCGATGGCTGCGGCAGCTCGTTTTCAACCTCGTACACAACGCGCTGAAGTTCGCGGATGTCCGCGAATCCGGGAAACCGCAGGCCATGGTTCGCGTGAGCGTGACCGCCAGGGACGGACGGGGTGTCCTCACCGTCTCCGACAATGGGCCAGGCATCCCCGCGGACAAGGTCAGCCACGTCTTCGAGAGGTTCTACCGCGCGGATCCCGCCCGAACCCCCGGTGAGCAGGAGGGGTCGGGCCTAGGCCTTTCGATCGCGGCCTGGATTGTGTCCGCTCACCAGGGAGAGATTCGGGCGGAAAATGCCGACGAAGGCGGCTGTCGTTTTTCGGTCAGTCTTCCCCTCGCGGGTTGAAGCCCTATGGACGGTAACGCGATCGGCCCACCTCGCCACCGCAAGCCCTGCGTGTTGGGTGATGGCTTTGCGCAGGTCCTGCCGCATCAGGCTATTGGACTGAATCTTCTTGCGCCTTATCTCCCTGTTTCGCGCAGGCCCTTGGGACGGCACGCTTCGTGCTTTCTTTCCCTCTGAAACGGAGAGAATTTGTATGAAAGCTATAACGGTCGCAACGGCTTTGGTTTTCGGCTTGGCCTTCCTTGCCGTGGGCTGTGGCTCAGGAGACGCCTCGTTGATGATGGGCCCAAGCGGCGCAGGCTCTCAAACGGGCGCCAGCTTCATGTCGGTGGCGCCACAAGGCGGAACGATGGGTGTTTCGGGATCCACTTCCATGGTGTTTCGTTTCGGCGCCGCCATGGGCATCGGCATGGAGCAGTTCGTCGATCTGCACATGGGTAACCTCGCCGGAACGACCATGCCAATGAATTGCGGCTGGTCCTCGGACCGGACGACCCTTACCTGCACGCCGCAGGGTCCGCTTTCACCCCGCTCGACCTATGTCCTCCACCTGGGCGGGGGCATGATGACCCAGTCGGGTCAAGCACTCGACTACGCTCAATACGGTCCCATGATGGGCGGCCAGTGGATCGCGGGAGGCATGATGGGCGGCTCCCACGCAGGCGGCCCTTGGACCATGATGGGCACGACCTGGCACAACGCGAACGGCAGTTACGGGATGGCCTTCAGCTTCACCACCAACTGACCTATGCCACTCGTGGGATCCGTCTCCCCCACGGGCCTGTCGGGAGGAACGAGCCTCGGCGGGTTCGTACACAGCGATCGGCTCATACGAGGAAAAAACAGGCTTCCGGAATTGCTCAGGCAGGTGAAATCCGGCAAGAGCTTTACGATCACCAATCGTGGCGAGGCGATCGCGGATCTGGTGCCCAGCGCGGGCGAGCGAAAAAAGGACAGAGTCGAAGCCGCGAAGAGACTCGGGGAGTTCATGCTCGCAGATCCGATACCCGGGGTTCCAATCAAGAGGCTCATCGAAGAAGGCCGCGCGTGAGTTTCGTCCTCGACACCTCGGTGACAATGCGCTGGTTCTTCGGCAAGTTGTCCGCGTACGACGCGTCGTACCTGGAGCTCGGCCTTCGCCGTGGCCTGCCCCTCGCGACTCTTGACGAGGACTTGCAGAAGGCCGCGAAGAGGGCCGGCGTCAAGAGATTCCGTTGACGCGGCTTGTGGCGGGAGGCTTTCAGATTCCACAGGCGTGAAACACGCCTAGAGCCAAGCTGAAAGCGCCTCAAGACTGAAGCGGCCGGCCCGGGGCCCCTGGCTACTTCGCCTTGACCCGGCTCAGTTCGTCGTACAGGAAGATCGCGGAGCGAATCGACTTCTTGAAGTCGCCGAGGTCGAGGCTCTCGTTCTCCGAGTGCGCGTTGCAGTAGGGATCCTCGACCCCCATGAGCAGACAGGGCACGCCGCCGAGGAGCTTCTCGAAGGGGCCCACGAATCCGATCGTGCCGCCGGCCCCGATCATCGCGGTCTCCTTGCCATACCCGGCCTTGAGCGCGCGACGAGCGGCTTCAAACGCCGGACCTTCCGGGTCAGTCGTCCACCACGGCGTGTTGCCCGTGACCTTGGCCGTTACCTTGGCGCCGTACGGCGGATTCTTGGTGAGGCGCTTCACGAGGAGACGGCCCGCGTCGGCGCCGTCCATGTTGGGCACGGTGCGGAGGGAGAGCCGCGCGCGCGCCGCACTCACGATCTGGTTCGAGGCGCCCTTGAGAGGATGCGACTCCATGGCGATCACGGTCAGTGCGGGCCTCGTCCACAGACGTTCGTACACCGAGTAACGCGCTTCGCCGGAGAGACGGATGCCTTGAAGCAGGCCGGCTTCCTTCTTGAACTGCGCCTCGCGGAACGGCAGCTTGCGGATGCGCGCGAGCTGCTTCGCCCCCGTCTTCGCGACCTTGTTGTAAAGGCCGGGGACGTTGAGCTTGCCATCGGCGGCGGTGAGGTCGGCGATCATCCGCGACAACACCTGAACGGGGTCGGGCACCGGGCCACCCCACATGCCGGAGTGGCGAGGCTGCTTCAGAACTTCGACCTCCACGTCCACCTGGACGATCCCCCGCAATTGGTAGGTGAGGGCGGGCACGCCGGTGTCGAAGTTGGCGGTATCGGAGAGGACGATGAAGTCGGCGTCGAGCAGCTTGCGGTACTTCTTGAGGAAGAGCGAAAGGTTTTCGGAACCGATCTCCTCCTCGCCCTCGATCACGAACTTCACATTGCAGGGCAGCGCGCCTGTGGTCTTGAGGTAGCAGGCTACCGCGGCCACATGAGTCATGACGCCGCCCTTGTCGTCGGCGACGCCCCGACCGTAGAGCCTTCCGCCCTTCTCCACCGGTTCGAAGGGCGGGGTGGACCATCGGGCTTCGTTGCCCACCGGCTGGACGTCGTGGTGGCCATAGAGAAGCAGGGTCGGGGCGCCCTTCTTGTGGAGGAAGTCGCCGTACACGTAGGGGTGGACGCCGTCGATGGTGAGGACCTGGACGTTTTCGACTCCGACCGCGCGCAACGAATCGGCGATGGCCGCCGCCGATTTCTGGACCGCTTCGGGCGGGAAAGGTTTTGCCGAGATGCTCGGGATCTTCGAGAGTTCGATCAGGGTTTTCTTGAAACCTTCGAAGTTCGATTCAAGGTGCGCAAGCGCGTCGTTAACGGGCGAGCCGGTGGTCATGCTCGGTGGGATTCCTTCTTCTTTGGGGCCGAAAACGGCGATTGGAGGCCTGACGCTACCAGATCGCACTGGCCCTCGCCGCGGCGGTGCGATGGCGCCGCGGGCCGGGTGCTCGAGGGCGTGGTGCGCTGCTATCTTTGGCTCCGCCCGTTGCGGGCGTTCACCTCCGAGGGAAACATGAGCACAGAAATCACCGACATCCATGCCCGCGAAATCCTGGATTCGCGCGGAAATCCCACGATCGAGGCGGAGGTCACGCTCGAGGACGGCAGCTTCGGGCGCGCCGCGGTTCCCTCGGGCGCTTCCACCGGCTCGCGCGAGGCGGTGGAGCGGCGGGACGGCGACAAGAAGCGCTATCTCGGCAGGGGCGTCCTGAAGGCGGTCGCGGCGGTGAACGGGGAGATCGCGGACCTGCTGCGGGGCGAAGACGCGGTCCGGCAGATCGTGGTCGACCAGATCATGATCGACGCGGACGGAACCAAAACGAAGTCCCGCCTCGGCGCGAACGCGATTCTCGCGGTTTCCCTCGCCAACGCGCGCGCGGCCGCCGCGGCCGTCGGCCTGCCGCTCTATCGCTACCTGGGCGGGCCCGGCGCGCGCACCCTGCCCGTGCCTCTGATGAACATCGTGAATGGCGGGGCCCACGCCGACAACAAACTCGACCCGCAGGAGTTCATGATCGTCCCGGTAGGGGCCCCTTCTTTCGCCGAGGCGCTGCGCATGGGCGCCGAGGTCTTCCACACCCTCAAAGGCATCCTCAAGAAGAAGGGCTTCGCCACGTCGGTGGGAGACGAGGGCGGTTTCGCTCCCGACCTACCCTCCTCCGAGGGCGTGATCGAGACGATTCTCGCCGCCATCACCGGCGCCGGCTACAAACCGGGAACGGAAATCGCCCTCGCCCTCGACGTCGCGGCGAGCGAACTGCACGAGGGAAAGAAATACGTCTTCAAGAAGTCCGGCGAGAAGGAGAAGACCTCCGACCAGATGGTCGCAATGTACGAGTCCTGGGTGAAGAAGTACCCGATCGTTTCCATCGAGGATGGTCTGGGTGAAGGCGATTGGGACGGCTGGAAGGCGCTCACCGAGGCGATCGGCTCGAAGTGCCAGGTCGTGGGCGACGATCTGTTCGTCACCAACCCCGCGATCCTCGCCGAGGGAATCGCGAAGGGAATCGCGAACTCGATCCTGGTGAAGGTCAACCAGATCGGCACGCTCACCGAAACCCTCGACTGCGTGGCGCTGGCGACGCGGTCGTCGTACTCGTCGATCATGTCGCACCGGAGCGGCGAAACCGAGGACGTCTTCATCGCCGACCTCGCCGTGGCCACCAACTGCGGTCAGATCAAGACCGGTTCCGCCTCAAGGACCGACCGCGTCGCGAAGTACAACCAGCTCCTGCGCATCGAAGAGGAACTTGGGCCGGCGGCGCTGTTTGCAGGTGGTTCGACGATTCGTTGAGCGCGGATCGTCGCGATCGTAACGGGTTGTCGCGCTAGGCCCCGGCTTTCGCCGGGGTGACGAGAGGTCAGACAGCGGGGTCGGGTCTCCGACCGCGCGGGAGTTCGCGAGCGGAGGCCAGAGCACCGTTCCTGAACGAGGGGGTCGCAAGCCTCCTCTGAATCGAGGCGGAGCGGCAGCTCCGCTCCATTCATTGAAGACGACCTGCGGCCCCCGAATGTGAAGGAACGCCCGGGTGCTCTGGCCGCAGCCTTCACCACGCGGTCGCGCGACGAGCGCGGCGGGCCCCCTATTCGACGCTGATTTTCAGGGACCTTAGAAACTTCTTGTCGAGGGGGGTCATGGTGGCTTCGACGGGATCGGGGCCGCGGTGGGCGCCGACGCTCATCTCAATGCCGGGATCGCCGTCGCCCGGGGATCCGCTCGCCGAAGCCACGCTCGTCTCGACCACGAAGGACGGCTCGTAGCCGCGTTCGCGGATCCGGCCGAGAGCCGCGTTGACCTCGGCGGAGCCCGTGACCGCTTCCTGGACGCAGCGGCCGAGATCGCTCAGCAACTCGTGCAGCTCATCCGATCTCGATCGCGGCTTGTCGTTCATATCTCCACCTTGGTCGAAGGAGTTTTTAGGCGGTTCCGCTCGCTCGTGTCAAGAGAGGGTGCTCACGAAATGCGCGCGCTTTCCGTGTTAGCTTCAGGCTCTTCCCCATGATGCTCGCCCTAGCCCTGGCCCTCCTCCTCCCTCAGGGCGAGCCGGCCGAGAAACTCAAGGTCGGAGCGCAAGCGCCCGCGTTCTCCCTCGCCGCCTCGAACGGAAAGACCATTCAGCTCGCCGATTTCAAGGGAAAGAAGAAAGTGGTCCTCGCCTTCTTCCCGAAAGCCTTCACCGGCGGATGCACAAAGGAGATGTCGGGTTTCCGCGATCAGCAGAGCGCCTTCGACGAAGCGGGCGCCCAGGTTCTCGGCATCTCGATGGACGACCTCGAGACCCAGAAGAAGTTCGCCG
>JANNJB010000656.1:0-7860 GCA_031405615.1 Vicinamibacteria bacterium
CCTTGTCCCGATGCAATCAGTCCCGAGCGCTGACTGCCGATGACCATCCCTTTCGCCCATCCTCGGGCGACGTCCAAGCTGCGAGTCAGCCAAATCACATTGCCGTGTGTCGCGGCCGTCGCGGCGAGCTCGCGAGCACGAGACGCGTTACCCGCCAAGACTTCACCGGCCCATTGCTCCACCACCGCATTCCGGTAATAGCGCATCGACTGTCGGAGGTGCCCGTGGTCTAGCCGCTGTCGACTCGGATGGGCCGCCCACTTGTCCCGATCCTGAAACTCGGCGAGAGCCAGGGTTTCGTCGGCGATCGAGAATGTCCAACCGCTACGCTCGGCTGCGCCGCGTCTACGACGAGAAGTCCGAGACCTGGTTCTTCTCGGTGATCGACATCGTGCGCGTCCTCACGCAACAACGCGACTACCAGGCAGCCAGGAAGTACTGGAAGGTCTTGAAGGGGCGCCTGGCGAAGGAGGGAAGCCAACTGGTAACGGATTGTTACCAGTTGAAGATGGCAGCGGAGGACGGGCGGCAACGCCTGACGGACGTGGCCACTGCTGAAACGTTGTTGCGCCTGGTTCAAAGCGTGCCGAGCCCGAAGGCTGAACCCCTCAAGCTCTGGCTCGCCAAGACCGGCTATGAGCGGATGCAGGAAATCGCCGATCCGGCGCGCGCCCTCGATCGCGCTCGGGATACCTGGCAACGTCATGGCCGGAGTGAAAGGTGGATCCAACAACGGATGACCGGCCAGGAGACTCGAAGCAAGCTCACCGACTACTGGGCGTCCCACGAGATCAAGAAGGGCGATGAGTTCGCCATCCTCACGAACCTGATCCATCAGGAATGGAGCGGGGTAAGCGTCAAGGCGCACAAGGGCCTGAAGGGTCTGAAGACTCAGAACCTCCGCGACCACATGAGTGAGGCTGAACTGATCTTCACGGCACTCGCCGAGCTCTCCACCCGTCAGATTGCCGAAACAGTGGTGGCAACCGGCATGCCTGAGAACGAGAAGGCCGCGAAGTCCGGCGGCAAGATCGCCAGGCGCGCCCGGTTGGAACTCGAGTCCAGGACAGGGCGGCAGGTGGTGACAGGCGAGAACTACCTTCCTCCGAGTCGGGCCAAAGCAATTCGCAGGTAAGCCGCGTTCTGTGGGAGTGGTGACCACCGCTCAACGGCCGGGGAGTTGACCTTCGGTGCGTCGCGCCACGTACTCGTGGTTTCGTGCTGTCCCTCGGCCGTGATGGGCCCGGCCAGTCTGATTCGTGGAATCAACGCTACGGACGAGTAGGAGCAGGAGTACGCTTACGGCAGAACGAGCCTCGGATAGGCCCGGTTGACTATGATCCGACCGCGGAATCCACATGACTGAAGCCCTACTGCTCGAACGAATCACCGTAAACCCAGAAGTCTTCGGAGGGAAGCCATCCCTTCGAGGTCGCCGCTTGGCGGTTGAGCACGTTCTCGGAATGCTGGCAGCCGGCGACAGCGTGGATGATCTCCTGAGCGCCTATCCGGGCCTGGAGCGCGACGACGTGCTCGCCTGCCTCGCCTACGCTCACCGCGTCGTAGGCCACGAACGAATCGAGTTTCCGGCCCACGCGCGCTCTTGAGGCTGCTCCTCGACAGCGGCGCGATCGTCACGTCCAGTCCAGACCGTCTGCGTATCAGGCCGGGCGGTGAGCCCTAGAGGCGATGAGCGTCTCGTTCTGGGTTGGTGAGAAGGGGTTCGCCGTCGGCGACGCATCCTTCCTCAAGGCCCTGTTCTCCACGATCTTCGTTCGAGCCGAGAACCGCGCCTCGGCCGTAAAGCTGCTCCAGGCGGTGGGGAACGCGTCGTTGCACCCGAAGGACGAGGTCGGCTGGGTGCTCGTGGCCGCGGTTGCCGAGAAAGTTGTGCGCCTTGACTGTTTGTAGCTGACCCTCGAGGACGCCCGTGCGACGTACTCGTGGTTACGTGCTCGTGCCTCGGCCGTAAAGCTGTTCAGCCGACTGCGTCCATGTGAAGGACTCGGCTGGCTGAACCGGTGAAGGCCGCGATCAATCCGGCGTCAGCGGTTATCAGTGGGACATCCTCCAGTTCCGCTACAGCCACATAAACCGAATCGTAGATCGTGATTCTTCGAGTGACCGAAATCAGAAACGCGCGGTCCTGGAGGAGACGCGCCGAGACAAGAGCCATTGGTAGCCCGCGAAATGCCGACCAGAGGCGTTCGGCCGTTGCGGCATCGCAGCGTCCCCGCCGCAGTTCCTTTCCAAGGACGTGACCGAACTCAAGGCCAATGAGCGCGGGCGCCACCAGGGTGATGCGGCGCGCCAGGGCGGCGTCTAATACCTTGAGCGCGGACGGAGAGTCACCCTCCGGAAGGAGCCACTTGGTGGCGACGCTGGCGTCGATGACGTAGCGCAACTATCTAGGGCCGTTGTCGCGAAGTTCCCGTATGGCCGCCGTCGAATCGAAATACCCGTAGCGTTCGAAAAGGCTTAGACGCAGGGCGTCAATCTCCTGGCGAGACAGGCTTGGGCCGCCGGCGGAGGTCTCCATTGTCATTCCAGCAACAATGACCTCGAGTTCGGCGAGTTTCGCGGCCGGGAGCCTTTCGATATGGGCGAGAAGTTCAGCTTTGCTCATGGCATCAAGGACGCAATGAATCCTACAACAAGGGCTCCAACCGAGCCGGAAGAAGGCGTCGCTTTAGCTGTTCCTGAAGAGCGTTGCTTTGGTTCACGGAGGCTTCGTCGACGGATCCGGTTGGGAGGACGTCTACAAGGCGCTCAAGAAGCGCGGATTCACGAGGACTGCTTTCATCTGTGCTCAGCGACCCGGGCGGCTACGGCCGAGTAGGAGCAGGAGTACGCTTACGGCAGAACGAGCCGCCGAATCACCGTAAACCCGGAAGTCTTCGGTGGGAAGCCGTCTCTTCGAGGTCGGCGCCTGGCGCTTGAGCACGTTCTCGGCATGCTGGCGGCCGGCGATAGCGTGGACGATCTCCTGAGCGCCTATCCAGGTCTGGAACGTGACGACGTGCTCGCCTGCCTCGCCTACGCTCACCGTGTCGTAGGCCACGAACGAATCGAGTTTCCGGCCCACGCGCGCTCTTGAGGCCGCTCCTCGATAGCTGCATGTCGCCCGCCGCAGGTGCGGCGCTTCGGGCCGAGGGGCACGATGTGATTTGGGCGGAAGGCCGAGTACTCATTACGCTCGACAAGGACTTCGGTGAGCTGGCGGTGGCACTTCGCAGGCCGCACGCCGGGATTGTTCGGCTCATCGGCTTTCGGGCAGCGGAGCAGGCTCGGGCCTGCTCACCAGTGCTTGGCCGTTTCGGAGCAGAGTTGGCCAGCGGCGCGATCGTCACGTCCAGTCCGGACCGTCTGCGAATCAGGCCGGGCGGTGAGCCGTAGGCGATGAGCGTCTATTCGGCCCGTTACAGCTACGCCCCCTCGGGCGCCAGCGCCGTGCACGCGCGGCCGATGAGTGCTGGAATCACCGCGATGATCGGGCCGATCACCAGCCCGCCCACGCGCGACATGATCGCGGTCCCGAGGGGCACGATGGTCCCCTCGGGGACGTTGAGCGCGTCCCAGTGACGGAAGTACGAGGCCTCGATTCCCGCGGCGTAGCTCACCCAGGTGGCGAGGAATATCAGGAACTGCGCCCCCATCCCGATGCGGTAGCCCACAAGCGCGGTACCGCCCCAGCTGAAGCCGCCCAGCAGCTTCGACAGCGCGCCGAAATAGACGCTGCTGAACAAAGTGAGGCCGAAGACCGAGAACATGGCGTTCCCGCGCGGCGCGTAGGGGACGCCGTTGACCCCGAGCATGAACCGGGCGAACGCGAAGATCGCCAGCAGCAGAAACGGCAGACGGACGAAGCGCAAAACTCGAGACACCATTTGACTACCCTCCAGGATTGGTCCGACCGCGACTCCCCTGAACACGGGAGCGGAAAGAAGCGACCGAAGCGTAGCACGCGCGACGCCTTTGACCCATAACGCGCCCCGTTATACGCTACACGGGTGATCGTTTCCTTCTCGGACGCCAGGACCGAGCGGCTGTTCTCCGGAGCGCGCGTGCCGAGATTCGCGAACATCGAACGGGTTGCGACCCGGAAGCTCGAGATGCTGGACCGTGCTCATGAGCTTCGCGACCTGGCGTCGCCCCCGCAGAGCCGACTGGAAGCTCTTAAGGGAGATCGGAAAGGGCAGTACAGCATTCGAATCAACGACCAATGGCGGATCTGCTTCCGATGGACGGCCGCGGGGCCGGCGGATGTGGAGATCGTGGACTACCACTGAGGACCTTGACTATGAACGGAATGAGAGCGATTCACCCCGGCGAGATTCTCCGCGAGGAGTACCTCGAACCCATGGGTCTGTCTGCCAGCGCCCTCGCGATCGCGCTGCGTTTGCCCGCCCCGCGCGTGAATGACATTGTGCGGGAGCGACGGGGTATCTCGCCCGACACCGCCCTGCGGCTGGCGCGGTTCTTCGGGACGAGCGCGCAATTCTGGATGAACCTGCAGTCGGGTTATGAGCTCAAAGTCGCGGCCGCTGCGAGTGGAAAGCGGGTTCAGCAGGAAGTCCGGCCGCACGCCGATTGAGCCTCACGGCAACAAGACCGTGCTCCCCGTCGTCTTCCGCGACTCCAGCGCGATGTGCGCCTCCCGCACGCCCGCGAGAGCGAACCTCTGATCGATGCGGATCTTCACCTTCCCGCTCTTCACCACATCGAAGAGATCGTCCGCCATCTCCTGATTCGCCTCCCGCGTGGCAATGTGAGCGAACAAGGTCTGACGCGTGACGTAGATGGACCCCTTCGCGGCCAGGATGCCCGGCGCGAACGGCGCCGGCGGCCCTGACGAATTGCCGAAGCTCGCCATCAGCCCGAACGGCCGCAGGCAATCGAGCGAGCGGTCCCAGGTGTCTCTGCCGACTGAGTCATACACCACCTTCACCCCTTTGCCGCCCGTGATCTCCTTCACCCGCGGCAGGAAGTTCTCCTTGTTGTAGTTGATCACCCAGCCCGCGCCGTGTTCCCGAGCGAGCGCGCACTTCTCGTCTGACCCCGCGGTGCCGATGAGTTGCAGGCCCAGGGCTTTCGCCCACTGACACGCGATGAGACCCACGCCACCTGCCGCCGCGTGAAACAACACGAAGTCGCCTGGGTGCAAACCTCCCTGTGGCTGCGTGCGCTTGAGCAGGTACTGCGCGGTCAGGCCTTTGAGCATCATCGCGGCGCCCGTCTCGAAAGTGATCGCCTCGGGAAGCCGGCACACCGGCTGCGCCGGCATCACGCGCCGCTCGCAGTAGCTCCCGGGCGGTCCGCCCGCATACGCCGCGCGGTCGCCGGCCGTGAGATGCGTGACGCCCTCACCGACCGCCTCCACGACTCCGGCCCCTTCCGTGCCGAGCGCCGCCGGCAACGGCAGGGGATAGAGCCCGGTGCGATGGTAGACATCGATGAAGTTCAGCCCGATGGCGTGATGCCGGATGCGAATCTCCCCGGGTCCGGGTTCGCCGACCGTGAGATCGACAAGGTTCAACTGCTCGGGTCCGCCGGTCTGCTCGATGCGCACGGTCTTGCTGGGATGAGGCATGGTGTCTGTTCCGCTCCTTGGTTTCGTGAGGAACCTAGCAGGTATGCCACCCGGTAGACTCGGTGCCTCCGTGAAGGCGCTTCCTCATCTCCTCGCTTACGTCGGGCCCGCTTTGCTCGCCCTTGGGGCGGCCCTCGGCAGCATCTGGACCTTTCTGCCCGTGGCTTTCATCTTCGGCCTCCTGCCCGTTCTCGACGATCGTGTGGGGACCCACGGCGTCAATCCGCCGAGCGCGCCGCCCGGGCCCCGCTGGAAGTGGGATCTCGCCCTGTGGCTCTTCGTTCCCGTCCAGACCGCCGCGATCCTTCTCGTGCTGCACCGCATCACACGCGGAGACGCGCCGCTCATCGAGGCGATCGGACTCACTTTGTCCCTCGGCGTGATCTCCGGATCAGGCGGAATCGTGATCGCGCACGAGTTGATGCACCGGGCCAGCCGCTTTCCCCGCGCGCTGGCCGAGATACTGATGACCGAGGCGAGCTACGCGCATTTCTGCATCGAGCACGTGCTCGGCCACCACCGTCACGTGGCCACCCCGGATGATCCCGCTTCCTCGCGTCGCGGTGAAGGTGTGTTCGCGTTCGTTCCACGTTCCATCCTTGGCGGGGCGCTCTCGGCGTGGAAGATCGAGACCGGGCGCGTCGCGCAGCGGGGGATTGCCTGGTCACTGGCCGATCGAAGGCTGCGCATGCCCATCGTGCTGGCCAGCGTCTACGCCGCGATCGCCGTTGCTTTCGGCGCCATCGGCGTGGTGGTCTTCTTTTTCCAGAGCGCGATTGCCGTGGCCTTGCTCGAGGTCATCAACTACCTCGAACACTATGGCCTCACCAGGCGCGAGATCGAGCCGGGGCGCTACGAGCGGGTGGGACCCGAGCACTCCTGGAACTCCAGCCACCGCGTCTCCAACCTCTACCTGTTCAACCTCGCGCGCCACTCCGATCACCACTACCTCGCGAGCCGCCCGTACGAGATGCTGCGCCACTTTGATGAACGCGAAGCGCCGCAACTCCCAAGCGGCTACGCAGCGATGCTGCTCGTAGCCCTCGTCCCGCCGCTGTGGTTCAAGATCATGGACCCTCGCGTCGAAGCCTGGACCAGGAGCCGCGCTAATCGCCCTTAGTGCACGGCCCCACCAGACTCCCCGCAGCACTTCTTGAACTTCCGACCGCTCCCGCAAGGACACGGATCGTTCCGGCCGACCTTCGGCCCCTCTCGGACGAACGGCTTCTGGACATCCTCGAAGGCCTGACGCCACTCGCCCGCGCGGAAATAATCGCGGATGAGGACGATCGACCGACCCAGCCGGTGGCACGCATCCTCGAAGCCCTGGGCGTCGCGCTCGATCCCAGCGAAAGCCTCGAACGGCTCGAAGAGCTCGGGGACTTGTTCGCGCGCGTAGTCCCAGACCCCCGCGTCGAAATCGGTTCCCATGAGGAACCCGCCCATCCACTCCATATGATCCCAGGCGGGTTCGAAGACGAACACCGGAACGATCGCCGGTTGCTTGTCCATCAACGGTCCGGCCACGCGGTTGTTCATCCCCTGCACGTAACCGATGATGCGGTTCGCCTCGTCCGGATCCGCGAACTCGACGTCCTTCTTACCGCGCTTCCAGTCCCAGATCCACGGGAGGTAGTCGGACGGCATCACCACTTCGGGACCGATGACGATGGCGGTAAGGAATCCGTCGAGCATCGGAACACTCATGGATCGCTTCGCCAGGGGCTCGCGGTCGAGGAACTCCCCGAGGGCAACCATCTCGTCGGGCAAGATCTCCTCGAAACCGGTCCTGACGCGCACCTTCGGAGGCCTGGGCACGGCAGGATGCTACAAGCAACCCGCCCGACTATCGGCCCGGCACGGAAGGCGAGCCCCAAGACTGGGTCCGTGCTATCACTGATAGCATTTCGCCATGGCCCAGCTCGTAGTCCGGAAAGTCCATCCCAGGATCGTGGCCACGCTCCGCCTTCAGGCCGCGGCAAGTCAGCATGCCCCTTACACCCTGGGCTACACACGTGCTACAATGGGTGAGACAATGAGATGCAACTCTGCGCGGCGCGCTGAACACGGTCAACCCCGCCGCGCGGGCGGTCTCCACCAACAGGGCCACGTCCCCTGAGCGGCCACGGCCGAACCGCCAGTTTTCGCCGACATAGATCGCCGCGAGCGACGGCAGGTGGCGGCGCAACAAGGCGACAAATTCCCGCGCCTCGACAGCAGCGAACTCCGCCGAGAAATTCTGCTCGATCACCACGTCGACCCCGAGCCGC
>JANNJB010000657.1:0-8967 GCA_031405615.1 Vicinamibacteria bacterium
CGTCCGTACGCCGAACTGCTGGATCGCCAGATGCGCCCGTGGACCATGGGCACACGCCTGCTCGCACTCTTCAGCGCACTGGCACTGGCCGTCTCCGCGATCGGCATGTTCGCGGCGTTTGCGCACGCCATCGCGGAAAGACGTCGCGAAATGGCGATCCGCCTCGCCATCGGCGCACGCCCTTCGTCCGTCCGCGCACTGGTCCTGCGCGAGGCGCTCACCATCGCCGCGAGCGGAGTCGTTCTGGGTCTTCTGGTCGCGGTTGTGGCGGGACGGGGCATCGAGTCCCTCCTGTTTGGCACCCGAGCCGCCGATCCGTTGGTGCTCGCCTTCGCGGGCGGCTCGATGCTTCTGGTCGCGGCCTTCGCGACATTCCTTCCCGCGCGCGAAGCGGCCCGGTCCGACCCGAGCGTTCTGCTCCGCTCCGAGTAGTCCCTTCGACACTCGGACGGTGTAAGGCCTATCCTTCGCCCATCCGACCCGACCCGAACCGAGGGTCGGCCGCAACCAAGGAGAGAAGAACCCATGGCGTACGCCCGTCTTCACCGCGGCCTGGCCGCGCTAGCAGTCCTCGCCGTGTCCATGATGCCGGTTGCCGCGCAGGAGAAGGCCGCGGACAAAGGTGGATTGCCCCTGAAGGCCGAACGCAAGATCGCGTTCGAGACCGATGAAGGCACGTGGGTCTCGCTCGATGTCTCGCCGGACGGCAAGACGGTCGTGTTCGAACTCGCGGGCGACCTCTACACCCTGCCCATCGCCGGCGGTGATGCAAAACCGCTTTCGACCGGCATGGCCTTTGATTCTCAGCCTCGCTACTCGCCCGATGGAACGCAGATCGCGTTCCTTTCCGATCGCGACGGCGCCGAGAACCTGTGGATCATGAAAGCCGACGGGACGGGACCGAAGGTCCTCACTAAAGAGAAGCAGGCCTCGTTTGCATCCCCCACATGGGCCGAGGATGGCCAGAGCGTGATCGTTTCGAGAAACGTGGCCGGCCTGCGCACGTTCGAATTGTGGGCGTACGACACCCGCGGCGGTTCGGGCATCCAGATCACCAAGGCGAAACCGAAGCCCGAGACAACGCCGGCCGAACAGCACAATGCCCTCGGCGTCGCCGTATCAAAGGACGGCCGCTACCTCTACTACGCGACCAAGCGGGGCGGCTTCGCCTACAACGTCAACTTCCCCCTCTGGCAGGTCGCACGGAAGGATCGTCGCACCGGTGATGAGGACGTTCTGACTCAATCCACGGGCAGCGCGTTCCGGCCGGTGTTGTCGCCCGACGGCCGCTGGCTCGTCTACGGCACGCGGTTCAACACGCAGACCGGTCTGCGCGTCCGCGATCTCAACAGCGGCGAAGACCGCTGGCTCAAATACCCGGTGCAGCGCGACGATCAGGAATCGCGCTTCACCCGCGACCTCCTGCCCGGAATGGCGTTCACGCCCGACGGCAAGGACCTGCTCGCCGCTTACGGCGGGAAGATCCATCGCATTTCCCTGGCGACCGGGGCGGACACCGTGATTCCCTTCCGGGCGAACGTGGCCCTCGATCTCGGCCCGCTGCTCGACTTCCCCGCCCGCATCGAGCAGGGCCCGGTGCGCGCGCGGATCATTCAGGGCGCCGCGGTTTCTCCCGACGGGTCACGGGTGGCTTTCTCCGCCTTCGGCCGGATCCACACCGCCCCGGTCGCGGGCGGCGCGCCGAAGCGGCTGACCTCCCAGGCTTCACTCGAGTTCCTCCCCACGTGGTCCAAAGACGGCAAGTCGCTCGTCTACGTCACCTGGTCGAGCGAAGGCGGACAAGTCATGAAGGCCCCGGCCGATGGACTCACCGCGCCGGTTGCGATCACGAAGGCCGCCGCGTTCTATCGCGATCCCGCGATCGCTCCTTCGGGTGACGTGATCGTCGCCCTGCGCGCGCCGTGGCAGTCGCGCCAGGAAATCGAGACGGAGTGGGGCGGCTCGGAACCCGCAGGCCTCGAACTCGTGACCATCGCGGCCGCCACCGGCGAAGTGAAGTCGATCCTGCCTGCACGCGGTTTCGGCCGGCCTCACTTCGGACCCGAGCCCGATCGCGTCTACGTCTCCTCGCGCGACGGTCTCTTCTCCGTACGCTTCGATGGCACCGACCGGCGAACCCACGTCAAGGTCGTCGGCAAGACAAACGCGCCCGAGCCCGCTCCCGCCTCGGAAGTCCGGCTTTCGCCGGACGGCAAGCACATTCTCGCGGCCGTCTCGACCCAGCTCTTCGTGATGCCCGCACCCCTCGCCTCGGGCGAGGCTCCGACCATCAACGTCTCGACTCCGAGCGTGCCGGTGGCGAAGATGACCGATATCGGCGTCGATGAGTTCTTCTTCATGGACAACGGCAAGACGGTTGCGTGGACACTCGGCGCGAGCCTCTTCCGCAAGAGCCTGTCCACGGTCACGTTCGGTGAGCCGGAGAAGACCGCCGACGCAGGAGCCACCGCGAGTCCATCACCCTCACCGAGCCCGACTGCGACCAAACGCTCGGAGGACGGTGCTCAGGTCACCGACTTCGTGGTGGAAGCTCCACGCGCCACCCCCGCGGGCATCCTCGTCCTGCGCGGAGCGCGTGTGATCACCATGAGCGCAGCGCGCAAAGATGAGGTCCTCGATGCCGCCGACATCGTCATCGAGGGGAATCGGATCAAGTCGGTCGGCCCGGCGGGTTCCGCCGCGGTCCCGGCCGGCGCGCGTGTGTTCAACGTCGCGGGCAAGACCATCATCCCCGGTCTCGTCGACGTTCATGCGCATTGGACGGAGGTGCGGCGCCGCGTGCTCGACCCCGACGCCTGGACGTTCAGCGCGAATCTCGCCTACGGCGTCACCACCGGCCGCGATCCGCAGACCGCGACCAACGACGTGTTCGCCTATCAGGACCTGATCGACGCCGGCCTGATGGTGGGCCCGCGCGCCTTCAACACCGGGCCCGGAGTGTTCGCGAACTCCGACTTCCAGTCGGCCGCGGGGGCGAAGAGCGTCGTGGAGAAGTACGCGAAGTACTACCGCACCAACACACTCAAGTCCTACAACGTCGGCAACCGGCGTCAGCAGCAGTTCATGATCGAGGCGGCGCGGGAGCATCGGATCATGCCGACCACCGAAGGGTCGCTCGATCTCAAACTCAACTTCACCCACGCGGTAGATGGCTTCTCGGGAGTCGAGCACTCGCTGCCCATCGTGCCTCTCTACAAAGACATGGTCGAGGTGTTCGCGAAGTCGGGGATCACGTACACCCCCACGCTGCTCGTGGCCTACGGCGGTCCGTGGGCCGAGAACTACTTCTACGCGAAGACGGAGGTCTGGAACGATCCGAAACTGCGCCGCTTCTTCCCAACCGGCGTGCTCGAGTCGAAGGCGAAGCGCCGGCCGTGGTTCGCCGAGGACGAACACGTCTTCCCGAAGATCGCCGCCGAAGCAGCGAAGATCGTTCGCGCGGGAGGCCGGGTGGGAGTCGGCGGCCATGGGCAACTCCAGGGCCTTCAGGTGCACTGGGAGATGTGGGCGCTCTCCGCGGGTGGCTTCACACCCATGGAGACGCTGCGCGCCGCCACCCTTCACGGGGCCGAGGCGATCGGATACGCGCAGGACCTCGGAAGCATCGAGGCCGGAAAGCTCGCCGATCTCGTGATCCTCGACAAGAACCCGCTCGACAACATCCGCGACACCGCGTCGGTCCGCTTCGTGGTGAAAAACGGCGAGCTCTTCGATGGTGAGACCCTCGACCGGCTGGCCCCCGAGAAGACGCCGCGCCAGAAGCAGTGGTGGTGGAACGCCGGACCGCCCGCCGCCCCGGTGGGGGCGCTCCCCGAGAACGAGATCTATCTGGCTCCGGTCACGGGAGCCGGCGCGACGCTTCGGATCGGGGCGCCGAAGAACATCTCGAATCGGCCTGGTTACGACAACCAGCCGAAGTTCGACACCGATGGCCGCGGCATCGTATTCACCCGGGGCGACGCGGGTTCGCGGACCGACATCTATCGCTACGACATCGCCACCGGGAAACTGGCGCCTGTGAAGGAGACCGCGGAGAGCGAATACTCCGCCACACCCATGCCGGACGGCCGCGGGTACGGCGTCATCCGGGTGGAACTCGACGGCGTGCAGCGGTTGTGGCGTCTTGACCCCGCAAAGGGCAAGGCCGACAATCTTCTGGTCGCGACCACACGGCCGATCGGCTACTTCGCTTTCCCTGAGCCCCATGTCGTGGCGTCCTTCGTGCTCGGAACTCCTCCCACGCTCCAGCTCATCGACCTCGCCACCGAAGAGTCGAAGCTGATCGTCTCGAATGTCGGGCGATCGATCCACAAGATCCCGGGCCGGCCGGCCGCCAGTTTCCTCCAGAAGATCAGCGCCGAGGAGTGGATAATCAAGGAGGTCGATGCGAAGGGGGCGGTGAAGGACATCGTGCGCGCGCCAAAGGGTCGGGAGGACTACGCGTGGCTCGCGGATGGAACGCTCGTGATCTCCGCCGGCACGAAGGTTCTCGCGTTGAAGCCGGGCGTCGATACGGACTGGCGCGAAATCGCTGACTTCGCTGCTCTAGGCCTCAAGGATCTGTCGCGACTTGCGGTGAACCCGCGGGGCGACCACATCGCGATCGTGGCCTCGCCGAAGTAGGCTACGGGTTCGTCATCGGTAACGCCGCCTCCACGCGGCCACTCAAGGAATCAAACAGAGCCTATGTGGGCGGTCGGTCGTCTTTCACTTCTCTCGCGCGGGCGTGCTGTCGTCGCGCCGGCGGCTCCGCTGGCGTCCTTGGACCTTCCCGGTCCGATGCAGGTCCCGAGGCCCTCCCCTGCCCCCGCTCCCAGCCCGCGGCCCGCGCCCGCTCCCGTTCCGGGTCCAGATCCTCATCCGGCGCCCATTCCTCGTCCGGACCCCACCCCTTACCCGGGGCCCACACCGCATCCAGCCCCCGAACCGATTCGCGCTCCCGACCCCGCCCCCGACGTACCCATTCCCGTTTTGGTTCCAGGGGCGCCAGGTGAAACTCCGAGCCTCCTGCGACGGATCGCCACCCGGGCCAAGCGTTTCTTCCGCTCGCTGTTCGGCTGATCGGCCCCCTCCCGCGAGGTATCGTCCAGGCCTCTCTCACGGAGGACTCGATGCGCCCAACCCGCTCGCTCGGACTCGCCCTCACCCTGGCGTTCGCTCTTCGCCTTCCCGCCCCAACCGTCGAAGCGTTCCAGCCAGCACCTATCTCCTGCGACATTCTCTTCGCGGGAGGCCGCGTGGTCGACGGCACGGGAGCGCCGTGGTTTCGAGCCGACGTCTGCGTCGCCGGTGACCGGATCGCCGCCGTGGGACATCTCCCAAACGCCGCGGCGAAGCGAAGAATCGATGCTTCGCGTCTGGTGATCGCCCCCGGCTTCATCGACATGATGGGCCAGTCCGAGTACCGGCTCCTCGTGGACGGCCGGGCCGCGAGCAAGATCACCCAGGGCATCACCACGGAAATCACCGGCGAAGGCGGATCGATTGCGCCCCTGAACGCGCGGATGCTGGCCGCGGGAAAAGCCACGTACGACCACTACGGCTACACCCCGAACTTCACCACGCTGGCCGGCTATTTCACTGAGCTCGAAAAGCGCGGCACGGCCGTCAACGTGGGCACCTTCGTAGGCGCGGGCGGCGTGCGAAGCCTCGTGATCGGCGAGGACAACCGGGCTCCCACTCCCGCGGAACTCGATGCCATGAAGAAAGCGGTGGCGCAGGCCATGGAGGAGGGCGCGCTTGGACTGTCGACTTCTCTCATCTATGTACCCGACCAGTTCGCCTCCACCGAGGAGATCATCGCCCTCGCGAAAGTGGCGGCGGCCCATGGCGGCAGCTACATCACCCACCAGCGCGACGAAGGCGACGACAACGGTGGCGGACTCGACGCCAGCATGGACGAGGTGTTTCGCATCGCACGCGAGGCGAATATCCCCGCGGAGATTTATCACCTCAAGGCCTCAGGCAAGCGGAACTGGGGACGGATGAAGGACCTCTTGAAGAAAATCGAGAACGCGCGTGCATCAGGCCTCGACATCAGCGCCGATCAGTATCCCTGGGCCGCGAGTTCGAACAGTCTCGACGCGAGCCTGCCGGTGTGGGTCCGTGAAGGCGGGGCGGACAGGATGGTCGCGCGCCTCAGCGACCCAGGCCTACGTGCGAGGGCCCGCGCCGACTTCCTGAAACTTCCCGACAGCGCCGACTGGCCGGCCGGCGCCTCCCGAATTCTCGTGACAAGCGTGATGAACCCGGGTCTCAAGCTGTACGAAGGCCGGACCATCGAGCAGATCGCCGTCTCGCAGAAGAAGGACCCGCTCGATACCCTGCTCGACCTCGTGGTCGCGGACAAGGGCAACACGGGGCGCGTTTCCTTCTCGATGAGCGAAGACGATGTCCGCGAAGCCCTTCGCCATCCTCTCGTCTCGTTTTGCACCGACTCGGGCGCGAGTGCTGAAGACGGCATCTTCTCGAAGCAGAAGTCGCATCCTCGCGCCTGGGGCTCGGCTTCGAGGATCCTTGGCCACTACGTTCGAGAGCAGAAGCTGCTCAGTCTCGAAGAGGCCATCCGCAAGATGACCTCGCTGCCCGCGGCGAGGATGCGTCTCCACGACCGCGGCATCGTCCGCGCCGGCATGGCCGCCGATCTCGTGGCCTTCGATCCGGAAACGGTGGCCGCAAAGTCGACGTATGCGGATCCGCTGCACTACAGCGCGGGGATTCCCTACGTCGCGGTCAACGGACAACTTGTGGTGGACGGCGGCGCCATCACGACCGCGAGGCCCGGCCGGGCCCTCAGGGGACCTGGATACCGGCGCTAA
Source organism: Vicinamibacteria bacterium (assembly GCA_031405615.1). Classification (GTDB taxonomy): domain Bacteria; phylum Acidobacteriota; class Vicinamibacteria; order Fen-336; family JAGNNV01; genus JAGNNV01. The sequence goes on from JANNJB010000657.1 coordinate 6,840, forward strand.
GGGGCGCGCCAACTGACCAGGAGAGTGGATCCCGGCTTGCGCCGGGATAGCCGGCGACCCTTCGGGCCTTCGCCGGCTACTTCGCGCGTTCGAGGAACCGGCCGTCGCGGGTGTCGACCCGGATCTTCTCGCCGGTCTCGATGTACGACGGCACCATCACCTGGGCGCCGGTTTCCGTGATCGCGGGCTTGAGCTGAGCCTGCGCGGTGGCCCCCTTGATCGCAGGGGCGGTGTCCTTGACCTCCAGATCCACGGCAATCGGAAGGATGAGCGCGATCACCCGTTCCTGAAACAGCGTCGTCCTGACTTCGAGGTTCTCGAGCATGAAGCCCGCGGAGTCTCCGACCCGGTCAGCATCGAGCGTGAACTGCTCGTAGGACGCGAGGTCCATGAACACGAAGTCGTCGCCCTGTTTGTAGAGAAACTGAGCGTTGCGGTAGTCGACCTCGGCGCCCTTCTCCATGTCGCCGCCACGCCACGTCTTCGCCTGGCTCTGGCCGGTGCGCAGGTTCTTGATCTTGGTCTTGATCAGCATCGACGCGCCCCGGGCCGACGGAGTCTGGCTCTGCACCTCGCCCACCTGCCAGGGATCCCCGTCGATTTCGAGGATGTCGCCGCGTTTGAGGTCCGATACGTTGACTGGCATAGCCGGCAAGGTTATTCGCTGCCCCGGCTTCAGCACAAGGCGGGACCGTCTCGTTGGCGGAAAAGGCGCCGCCCGCTACACTGCGGGCACTCGCCGCATGCCCAAGGTCCTTGTCCTGTTCGCCCACCCCCGGCTGGAGAAATCCCGGAGCAATCGCATCCTGCTGCGTCATGTCCCCCGGTCGGAGGACATCACCTTCCGGGATCTCTACGAGCTGTACCCGGATTTCAACGTAAGCATCGCCGCGGAGCAGTCGATGCTTCTCGCTCACGATGTCGTCGTCTTCCACCATCCGATGTACTGGTACTCAGCGCCACCGCTCGTGAAGCAATGGATCGATCTCGTCCTCGGCTTCGGCTGGGCGTATGGCCCGGGCGGAACGGCGCTCCAGGGCAAGACCGCCTTCCACGTCGTCACCACCGGCGGCCCCGAAGCCGCCTATCAGCTCGACGGTTTCCATGGCTCCACCCTCGTCGAGTTCTTGAGACCGCTCCAGCGCACCATGACGCTTTGCGGCATGACCTGGCTGCCTCCTTTCGCGGTTCACGGCACGCATCGGAAGACCGACGCTGAACTCGAGGCCGCGGGGTCCCAGTACGCACGGCTGCTCGAGGGCCTGGCGAGCGGAGACCTCCGACCGGAGGGCCTTCAATCCCTGACCCTCCTCAACGACGCGGTCCCGGTCCATAGCAGCCCGTGATGAAAGTCTGCCGGCATTCGAGCGCGCCAGCCTGGCCTTGGGCCACGAACGCTGCATCCCGCCTGGACTTCTTCGCTCAGGAGCCCGAATATTCTCGATATTCGGGCCCTTCGGCTCATCGCCAGCCGGGCGCATCGCTCGTCTCGGTGCCGCGGCACACCTTCACCACGGACTGCTAGCGCGATGGGCGATCTCCTGCTGCAGGCCATGGTCTACCTCGCCGCTGCGGTGGTCTGCGTTCCCATCGCCAAGAAGGTGGGCATGGGATCGGTGCTCGGCTACCTCACCGCGGGAATCGTGATCGGTCCCTTCCTTCTCGGTTTCATCGGCGAAGAAGGCAAGGACATCATGCACTTCGCCGAATTCGGCGTGGTGATGATGCTGTTCCTCGTCGGCCTCGAGCTGGAACCGGATGCGTTCTGGCGGATGCGACACCGGGTCCTGGGCGTGGGGACGCAGCAACTCGCAGCCACGGCACTCGCGTGTGCTGCTGTGGGACTCGCTCTGGGCCTCGCGCCACAGACCTCGCTCGCGATCGGGCTTGCCCTCGCCATGTCTTCCACCGCGATCGCTCTCCAGTCGCTCAAGGAGAAAGGCCTCATGGGAACGCCGGCCGGCCAGCAGTCCTTCGCGGTGCTGCTCTTCCAGGACATCGCGGTCATTCCCATCCTCGCCCTGCTGCCGCTGCTCGCCACCGCGCCCGCGGTTGCGGACGGCCATGGCGGCGGCTTGTCGCATCAACCCGGCTGGATCCAGACCCTGGCGGTGGTGGCGGCAGTTTC
>JANNJB010000658.1:0-2652 GCA_031405615.1 Vicinamibacteria bacterium
ACAAGCGGAGCCCGGCCCTCGCCGCCTTCCTCTCTTTCTTCCCGGGTTTCGGGCACCTCTACAACGGCGAAATCGGCAAGGCGCTCGCTTTCTTCAGCGCGTTTGCAACCTGCGTCTTCGTGGTGGCCGAGACGGACGGCGGCAGCGTGTTCTTCGGGCTTCTGATTCCGTTCATCATTTTTTACAACATGATCGAGGCCTACCGGTCGGCCGAGCGGATCAATCTCCAGTCCTTCTCGGGAGCTTCCACCGTCAACGAACCCGAGAACAACCGCCTCTGGGGCTGGTCGCTCGTGGCGATGGGGGGCCTGCTGCTCCTCCACAATCTCGGCCTCTTCTCGTTCCAGTGGATCGCGAAGATGTGGCCGCTGCTCATGATCGCCGCGGGCGTGGTGCTGCTCCGCGGGTCCCTCTTCGGGAGCCGGCAGTGAGCCGGGGCTTTTCGCCGGAAGCGTTCGGCTTCGGCTTCTTCCTGGCCACGGTCGGGCTGATCTTCTTCCTCTCGAACATCGGCTGGGTCGAGGCCATTCCTCTGCTCAAGAAGATCTGGCCCCTCTTCCTCGTGGTCTGGGGCGCCGCTGAGATCGTGGCGTCCCGGGCGCCTTCGGATGGCGGAGGTGTTCGATGAAGTTCCGCAAAGTCGCGCTCTTCATCATGATTGTCTCCTTCGGACTCATCGTTGAGGGCATCAACGTCACCCGCAATGTACTCAACGATGAGTCCTTCGAAGGATTCCGCGGCATCCGTCTGGATGGAGATTTCCCGTTCCGGGTCTCGAAGTTCTCCGGTCCTTCCGAGGACTTCACGGAAGCGCAGAGGAGCGTCGCGAAGGGCGTTTCGGGAGTGGAGATCTCGAACGCCTTCGGAGACGTGATCGTGCGACGCACCACGGACCCCAATGCGGAGATCAGCGTCAGCCTGCGCAAGGAGGTCTTCACCCGCAAGTCCGAGAGTGCGGAAGGTATCTCCGACAAGGTGAAGCTCGTGGTGAACCGCGAAGGCGACGTTCTCAAAATCTCCACGACACGGGACCCCAAGGCTTCCTACCGTGTGAAAACCCACATCGAGATCGAAACCCCCGAGCCCCTGGATACGCGAATCACCAACCGGCATGGCCGCATCGTCGTCGAGGGAGCCCGGGCCGTGAATGTCTCGGGCGAGTTCGATGAAATGCGAGTGGTGGACGTGACCGGCGACTGCAGCGCGAAGAACCGTCACGGCAGTCTCGACGTGGTCTCCGCCGCGCTCGGTTGCCGGGTCGAGGTTGAGTACGGAGATGCGCATGTGGAGCGGCTCATGTCTCCCTCGAGGATCGAGGTCTCGCACGGCAGTCTCAACGCGATGGACATGTCCGCCCTCACCGCGAAACTCAAGTTCTCCGACCTCCGGGCCCGGAAGATCGCGGGAGCGCTCACCTGTGAAGGGGAACACTCGGCGCTTCGCATCGACGACGTGAAGGGCGACGTCCTGCTGACCAACCGGGGCGACATCGACATCCAGAACGTCGTGGGCAAGGTCACCATCGAGAACCGTCGCGGTCATGTGCGGCTTCTCAAAGCTTCGGGGCCGGTGTCCGTGAAGAACTCCTACGACTCCGTGGAGGCTTCGGATGTCGGCGGATTCCTCGAAGTGACGAGCGAGCACGGCGAGATCCGCGCCCAGCGTTTCCTCAAGGGAGCGAGGCTCGAGACCGACACCGAGGACGTCGACGTGACCGACTTCGAAGGAGCCTTGACCGTGGTCGCCAAGCGCGCGGATGTAGCGGTCAAGCCCCTGCGCAAGGTCCTTTCGCCCATCGATGTCCAGATCGATATCGGCGACGTGCGACTGGCCCTTCCCGACTCCGTGAACGCGCTCCTCGACGCCAGCGTCGAACGAGGCGACGTGGTGGGCGAGGTGGGCGCGCTCAAGTCCTCGGAACAGGGCAAGCGCCTGCTCAAGGCCACGATCGGTTCAGGCGGCCCTCTCTTGAAGCTGAGGTCCCGCCTGGGGGACATCAAGGTCTCGACGGAAGACGAACTCGAGATCTCCGAGCCCAATTTCCCTGACGCACCGGAATTCGACGCGCGTTTCCGGCCCCGGCCCGGCGCCGATCCCCTTCCGGCGCGCCCGCTCGCGCCCGAAGCGCCCGAGTTGCCGAAGGCTCCGCGGAAGTCGAAGGCGACGGCGCCCCCGGCGCCCCCCGAGCCGCCCGCGATCCCCTCGCCCACACCCGAGGGTCGGTAACCTCAACTGCCGGGCCGCCCGCGGCGGCCGCACGATCGGCACCTGGGGGAACTAAGATGCGCGGCCATGCGAGAAGCGCTCACCTCCACGGCCATAGACCTTCCTCTCCTGCGCCGCGGCAAGGTGCGCGACGTCTACGACCTCGGCACGGAGCTGCTCATCGTCACCACCGACCGGCTGTCGGCTTTCGACGTGGTGCTTCCCCAGGGGATTCCCGACAAGGGCCGGGTTCTCAATCAGCTCTCGCTCTTCTGGTTCAACCTCCTCGAAAGTTCGATTCCAAACCACGTCGTCGCCGCGGACATCAAGGACTTCCCCGCTTCGCTGAAGCCGCATGCCGCTCTCCTTGAGGGTCGCGCCATGGTCGTCCGAAAGACCGATCCCCTGCCCGTCGAGTGCGTGGTGCGTGGGTATCTCGCGGGCTCG